>RZYK01000001.1 GCA_009930355.1 Campylobacterota bacterium
ATGTAATCCTCAAGCGACGATGGTGATTAAATCAACCATTCCCGTAGGCTATACGAAAAGCTTGCGTGAGCGTTTTAATACCGATAACATCATCTTCTCTCCTGAATTTTTGCGTGAGGGCAAAGCGTTGTATGACAATTTGCATCCGAGTCGTATTATTGTCGGTGAGAAGAGTGAGCGAGCTAAGGTATTTGCTTCCTTACTTGAAGAGGGTGCGATTAAGAAGGATATTCCAAAGCTCTTCGCCGATAGCACGGAAGCCGAAGCCATTAAGCTTTTTGCCAATACCTACTTAGCGATGCGTGTGGCGTACTTTAATGAGTTGGATTCGTATGCTGCTATTCATGATTTAGATACCAAACAGATTATTGAAGGGGTTGGGTTAGATCCACGCATTGGGCTTCATTATAATAACCCTAGCTTTGGCTATGGCGGATATTGTCTGCCTAAAGATACGAAACAACTTTTAGCCAATTATGCGAGTGTGCCTTCAAATCTCATTGAAGCGATTGTCAAGTCAAACTCAACCCGCAAAGATTTTATTGCAGACTCTGTACTGAGAAAAAATCCAAAACGTGTGGGTATTTATCGTTTGGTGATGAAAGAGGGCAGTGATAATTTTCGAAGCTCAGCCATTCAAGGCATTATGAAGCGCATTAAAGCGAAAGGCATTGAAGTGGTTGTGTATGAACCTAGCATTAAAGAGGAGAGCTTTTACCACTCTTCTGTAGTAAAAAATTTGGATGATTTTAAATCATCGTGTGATGTGATTATTGCCAATCGTATGAGTTATGAACTTGAAGATGTTCAAGAGAAGGTTTATACCCGTGATATATTTAATAGCGACAGTTAAGGAATGGTAGCGTTTGGCAAAAAATCAAAAACATTTAATCCTATTCAAAGTGTGAATACAATACTATTAACACTTCAAATGCTATATCAAAGGTTATGAATTGAATCACGATGAGATTACGTTAGAAATTTTAAAAAATACGGGTCGAGTCATTTCTCATAAAGTACTGGCGGAGGAAATTGGGTACAGTGTAGGAAAGATAAATTATGTTCTTAGAGGTCTTATCGAAAAAGGGCTTATTAAGGCAGAGAGATTTATTAATTCGGATAAAAAGTTACAATACAAATACCTACTGACTGAAAAAGGTATCAAAGAAAAGATTGATATCACTCAAAGATTTATAGAAAGAAAAAAAGCAGAATATGACAAACTACAAAAAGAAATGGAGTTGTATAAAGAGCAATATGAGTATGCTCAAAAGTGTGTGGCTCAATAATGGCAATACTTATAACAGGCGGGGCAGGTTATATAGGAAGCCATACCCTAATAGAACTAGCCAATGCAAATTATGACTTTGTAGTATATGACAACTTATCAAATTCATCAAAAGAATCACTTAAAAGAGTGGCTAATATTATCCATAAAGACGTAATTTTTATAGAAGGTGATGTAAGAGATACTCAAAAATTAAAAGAAGTATTTTTAACTTACTCTATTGACTCTGTTATTCATTTTGCAGGGCTCAAGGCGGTGGGTGAAAGTGTTGCTAAGCCACTTCAATATTATGATAATAACGTAGTAGGAACTTTAAATCTTCTTGAGATGATGAAAGAGTTTGATTGTAAAAAAATAGTATTTAGCTCCTCAGCTACAGTATATGGTGATCCTATTACTACTCCAATCGTTGAACATTTTCCAGTGGGTACTACTACAAATCCATATGGAACTAGTAAATATATAATTGAAAGAATTTTAGAAGATTTATATATATCAGATAACTCTTTTCAAATAGTAATACTCAGATATTTTAATCCTGTAGGTGCACATGAAAGTGGTACTATAGGTGAAGATCCAAATGGTATGCCAAATAATCTTATGCCATTTATTTCGCAAGTTGCGGTAGGGAAAAGAGAATACTTATCTGTATTTGGAAGTGATTATGATACACATGATGGCACGGGAGTGAGAGATTATATCCATGTTGTGGATTTAGCAAATGCTCATGTAAAGGCAATAGACTATTTAAATAAACAATTAGATAATATTAAACTACTAATTACGAACATAGGTACAGGCAAAGGCTATAGTGTTCTTGATGTAGTGAACGCCTTTGAAAAAGCGAGTGGCAAAGAAGTACCTTATAGACTATGTGGACGAAGAGTAGGGGATATCGCAAAGTGCTATGCAAATCCTGCTTATGCAAAAGAAATTCTTGGTTGGGAAGCAAAAAGAACATTAGAACAGATGTGTGAAGATAGTTGGAGATGGCAGTCAAATAATCCAAATGGGTATGGTTTTTAATGAAAATCTTAGTGACGGGAACGGCAGGATTTATAGGCTATCACTTAGCTAAAAAACTTCTAGAACGGGGTGATGAAGTCGTAGGAGTTGATAACATCAATGACTACTATGACGTCAATCTAAAATATGCAAGATTATCAGAATTAGGAATTCGTACAAATGAAGTAAAAGACAATAAATTGCTTGGTTCAACAACTTATCCGAAGCATCAATTTATTAAAGCCAATCTTGAAGATAGTGAAACTATAAATAAACTTTTTGTATCGGAGAAGTTCGATGCGGTATGTAACTTAGCCGCACAAGCAGGAGTGAGATACTCACTGGAAAATCCCCATGCCTATATCCAATCAAATGTAGTGGGATTTTTAAATATCTTAGAAGCGTGTAGACATTATGGTGTTAAAAATCTATGTTATGCTTCTAGTTCTTCTGTATATGGATTGAATAAATCACAACCTTTTAAAACAAGTGACCACACAGACCATCCTATAAGTCTCTACGCCGCTACTAAAAAATCAAACGAGATGATGGCACACACTTATGCTCATTTGTATAATATCTCGTGTACGGGATTGCGGTTTTTTACTGTTTATGGGGAGATGGGACGACCCGATATGGCTCCTATGCTTTTTGCGGATGCTATATTTAACGACAGACCTATAAAAGTATTTAACCACGGAAATATGAGTAGAGACTTTACTTATATAGGTGATATCGTAGATGGTATTGTCAAAGTGATAGATAACCCAGCTAAACCATCAGATAAATTCGATGCAAACAATCCTGATCCATCTATATCTAACGCACCATATAGAATCTATAATATTGGAAACAATTCTCCTGTACAACTACTCGATTTTATAAAAACGCTAGAAATTGCTATAGGAAAAGAAGCAGTAAAAAATTTCATGGATATGCAAGATGGTGATGTCGTTTCTACTTATGCAGATGTGCGTGATCTTATCAATGATTTTGGGTATAAGCCTGATACTTCACTTGAAGTGGGAATTGAGAGATTTGTGAAGTGGTATAGAGAATTTTATGGAGTAAAAAATGATTAATATCATCTTGTGTGGCGGAAGTGGAACAAGGCTTTGGCCATTAAGTCGTACTCTTATGCCAAAACAATTTGTCAAGCTGTTCGATAACCAATCCCTTTTTCAATTAACCATAAAACGCAATAGTCAACTGTGTGATGAACAGTTTATTGTCTCCAACAGTGAACAATATTTTTTAGCGCTCGATCAACTTGAGGAGCTGAACAGCCTACATAATCATTATTTATTAGAGCCTATGGGGAGAAATACTGCTCCTGCGATTGCGTTAGCGTGTATGGCTTTAGATCCTAATGAAGTTGTACTGGTTACCCCCAGTGATCATCTCATTAAAGATCAAATAGCGTATGAAAATGCGGTGCATAGAGCGATTGTTCTTGCAGAAAAGGGCTTTTTGGTCACCTTTGGCATTCAACCAACTTTTGCTGAAACAGGCTTTGGCTACATTGAAGCTAGAAGCGTAAATGGTGAATCGTTAGATGTAAATGGTTTGGATGTTATAAAGTTTCACGAGAAGCCAGATGTAAAAACAGCGAGTGAATATCTTGCTATTAACCACTCATCACTCACCACTCGCCACTCTCAATTTCTTTGGAACAGTGGAATGTTTTGTTTTAAAGCAGGTACTTTTTTAGAAGAGCTTGAAATCTATTCACCAGAAATTTTTCTTACATGTAAAAAGGCTTATGAACATGCAAAATATGATGGGATGATTCGTATACATCATGAGGATATGCTGGCAATTCCTGAAGATAGCATTGATTATGCAGTGATGGAAAAGAGTGAAAAAGTCAAAGTGATCCCTAGTGATATAGGGTGGAGTGATGTAGGAAGCTTTGATGCCCTCTCCAATGAACTGAGTAATGATGAAGCGAATAATTTTATTTTTTCCCATAAACACGTCAGTTTAATTGATGTACAGGACTTAATTGTTATTGATACGGAAGATGCGCTTTTAATTAGCCAAAAGGGAAGTTCTCAAAAAGTGAAAGAGATTGTAGGATGTCTTAAAAAAGAGAATATTGAACTTACAAAAACTCATGCAACCGTGCATCGACCATGGGGAACATATAGTGTTTTAGAAGATAAACCAGGCTATAAAATTAAAAAAATTATAGTAAAACCTGGTAAAAGACTGAGTCTTCAAAAGCATTTTCATCGTAATGAACATTGGATAGTCGTCAGTGGTACAGCAACGGTGAGTGTAGAAGATAAAAGTTATATCGTGAGAGAAAATGAATCAACTTATATTAGAGCGGGTGAAATTCATCGACTTGAAAATCAAGGTAAAATTCCTATTGTACTCATTGAAGCGCAAGTGGGAAGTTACACGGGTGAAGATGATATTGTTAGAATTGAAGATGACTTTAATCGTGAATCGTAAAAAGTGAAGAGTGAGTTGTGGAAATCTAAATGAAAACACATCATGACTTGGATGTTTGGAAGTTTTCTATTGAGCTTGTAGAAGATATTTATCAAGTATCAATGCACTTTCCAAAAGAAGAAATATATGGGTTAACTTCTCAATTGCGAAGAGCGGCAGTTTCTATTCCGAGCAATATAGCTGAGGGAGCAGCAAGGCAGTCAAATAAAGAATTTATACAGTTTTTGTATATTGCATTAGGATCTTTAAGTGAAGTAGAAACGCAAGTGTTTATAGCCTTAAAATTAGGTTTTATACAAAATATCGATAAAATCAATTCTAAAATAGTAGATATAAAGAAAATGTTATTGGGTTTAATCAAATATATAAAAGGGAGACACATTGAATAACAAAAACAATACAATTCACCACTTACCACTCACCACTCACGACTCACAAAAAGTCGCTTTGATCACAGGCATAACAGGACAAGATGGAAGTTACTTAGCAGAATTTTTGCTCAAAAAAGGGTATATTGTTCATGGTCTTAAAAGAAGAAGTTCTTTATTTAATACTGACAGAATTGACCATCTCTACCAAGACCCACATGTTGAAAATAGGAATCTTATTTTGCATCATGGTGATATGACCGATAGTATGAATCTCACACGCATTATTCAAGAGACACAGCCTGATGAGATTTATAACTTAGCAGCTATGAGTCATGTACATGTGAGCTTTGAAACACCAGAATATGTCGCTAATGCTGATGGTACGGGTACGCTTAGAATTCTTGAAGCAGTTCGTTTATTGGGCTTGGAAAAAAAGACAAAAATTTATCAAGCCAGTACGAGTGAACTGTACGGTAAAGTACAAGAAACCCCTCAAAAAGAGACCACACCGTTTTACCCACGAAGCCCTTATGCGGTTGCGAAGATGTATGCCTACTGGATCACGGTCAATTACCGAGAAGCCTATGGGATGTTTGCATGTAATGGGATTTTATTTAATCATGAAAGTCCTGTACGAGGTGAGACATTTGTAACTAGAAAAATTACAAGAGCAGCAAGTAAAATTGCTCTTGGACTTCAAGATAAACTATATCTTGGAAATCTTGATGCAAAAAGAGACTGGGGTCATGCAAAAGATTATGTAAGAATGATGTGGATGATTTTACAAGCAGAGGAGCCAGAAGATTGGGTAATAGCAACTGGACAAACAACAACTGTAAGAGATTTTGTAAAATTAAGTTTTGAATACTGTGGAATTTATTTGCGGTTTGAAGGTGTTGGAGTAGATGAAGTAGGGATAATTGATCGAATTGATGAAGAAGTATTCAAAGAGCGAGTAGCAAGTAGCAGGTTGCAAGTAGACAAAAAAGAACAACTCACTACTTACAACTTACCACTCACGATCAATCAAACGGTAGTTTGTGTAGATCCTAGATACTTTAGACCAACAGAGGTTGATTTACTTTTAGGAGATCCTTCTAAAGCAGAGAAAAAGCTAGGATGGAATAGAGAATACAATCTTCAAGACCTTGTAAATGATATGATGAAATCAGATTTAAAACTTATGACAAAAGATGTTTACCTAAAAGATGGTGGATATAAAACTATGAGTTATTATGAGTAAGATATAAAATGAATAAAAATAGTAAAATATATGTAGCAGGACATAGAGGATTAGTTGGTTCTGCTATTATAAAAAATCTTGTTTCAAAAGGTTATACAAATATAATCACAAGAACTCATAAAGAGCTTGATTTAATAAATCAAAAAGCTGTTGAAGAGTTCTTTGAAAAAGAGAAACCTGAATATGTAATCTTAGCTGCTGCAAAAGTTGGTGGAATAGTTGCTAATAATACTTACCGTGCTGACTTTATCTATGAAAACCTACAAATTCAAAATAATGTAATTCATCAATCATATGTTCATAAAGTAAAAAAACTACTATTTTTAGGGAGTACTTGTATCTACCCAAAAAATGCTCCTCAACCTATGAGTGAAGATTCTTTACTAATAAGTCCACTAGAGTATACAAATGAACCATATGCAATAGCAAAAATAGCTGGGATAAAAATGTGTGAGAGTTATAATATACAATATGGTACAAACTTCATATCTGTAATGCCCACAAATCTATATGGACCAAATGATAACTTTGATTTAGAAACTTCTCATGTATTACCAGCACTTATACGAAAGATTCATCTTGGTAAATGCTTAGAAGAAAACAATTGGGAAGCAATAAAAGAAGATTTAAACAAAAATCCAATAGAAGGTATAAACGGTTCAAATTCAGAAAATCAAATATTGGAAAAATTAAATAGTTACGGTATAGAGGTTGTAGTGAGTAGTGAGTTGCAAGTAGAAAAAGAAAATACTACAAACAACCGACTACCAACTACCCACAATAAGCAATCAAAGATTGCAATAGAAATATGGGGAAGTGGAAATCCTAGACGAGAATTTCTATATTCTGAAGATATGGCAGATGCTTGTGTATTTATAATGGAAAATAGAAACTTCCAAGATATCGTAAATCAGCAAGTAGAAAATTGCAAAACAACACAAAAAGAACTACCCACTACCCACCACACACTACATACAGAAGTTCGTAACACGCACATAAATATCGGAACAGGCATAGACATAAGCATAAAAGAACTTGCCGAACTTATCAAAAATATCATTGGATTTAAAGGGGAACTATATTTTAATACAGAAAAACCAGACGGTACTATGAAAAAACTCACAGATGTAAGCAAATTAAATTCACTTGGATGGAAGTACAAAATGGATTTAGAATCTGGAATAAAGGAGATGTACAAATGGTATCTTCAATAACACTACTTTCTACTCAGCACTTACTACTTACTAAAAAGGATTGGAAACATAAAGTTGAATTGGAAGATGGGATTAGAACAATGTATGAGTGGTATTTAAAGGAAATAAAATAAATATGACTCAATCATTATCAAATATTTTACAACTACTAAAAAATGGCGAGAATATATTTGTAGAATACAAAGAATCAAAAACAGAGCTAAATAAAGATGTATATCAAACCGTATGTGCATTTTCAAACAGAGCTGGTGGAGATATATTTCTAGGTGTAAAAGATGATGGTAGCATAGTTGGTGTTGATGATGAAAAAATAGAAAGTATCAAAAAAGATTTTGTAACAACTATAAACAATTCCCAAAAGATAAATCCACCTTTATATTTAAATATAGAAACCATAGAGATTGAAAATAAAAAGATTTTACATATTCATGTACCAACTAGTAAATTAGTGCATACTTTAAATGGCAAAATTTATGATAGAAACAATGATAGTGATATAAATATCACAGGACAAAGTGAAAATATTGCGAAATTGTATTTACAAAAACAAGATATTCATACAGAAGATAAAATATTTCCATTTGCTACAATAGAAGATTTTGATTTGGAGCTTATCAAAAGAGTGAGAATAATTGCATCAAATAGAATAACAGTTTCTCACCCATGGGAAGATCTGAGTGATTTTGAACTTCTTAAAAGTTCTGGTCTTTATAAAGTTGATAAAACTACAAATAAAGAGGGTTTTACTCTTGCTGCAATTTTACTTTTCGGAAAAGATGAAACTATAGTAAATGCTTTGCCTCATCATAAAACAGATTTAATCTTACGAAAAATCAATCTCGATAGATATGACGATAGAGAGATAGTATCAACAAATCTTATTGATAGCTATTATAAGATGATGGAATTTGTAAAAAAACATTTAAATGACCCATTTTATCTTGAAGGAGATATGAGAATAAGCCTAAGAGATAAGATTTTTAGAGAAGCAGTAGCAAATAGCCTCATACATAGAGAGTATAGTAGTGCATATGTAGCAAAAATGATTATAGAAAAAGATAAAGTAGTTTTTGAAAATGCAAATATACCTCATGCTTATGGTGAATTAAATCCTTCTAATTTCACTCCATATCCAAAAAATCCAAATATTGCAAAAATATTTAGAGAGATAGGTTTTGCAGATGAGTTGGGAAGCGGAGTAAAAAATCTTTATAGGTATTCAAAAGTATACGGTGGAAGTGACCCGTTGATAGTAGAAGGAGAAGTTTTTAAAATAGAAATTCAAACTACCCAAGAAACTACCCAAGAAACTACCCAAGAAATAAAAAAACTTTCAACAAAAGAGCGAGTCTTAGAAGAGTTGGAAAAAAACAGTAGTCTAACTCGAGATGATTTATCACAACTTGTAGGAGTTAGTGCAGAGGCAATAAAACAGCACCTTTCAAATCTAAAAAAAGAGGGTAAGTTGGAAAGAGTTGGAAGTACAAAATCAGGATATTGGAAGGTTTTAATAGATGAAAAATAACTGGAGCCCTCTTTGATTCAAAATTTAACATCAAAAATTCAAAATTTGCAACAGCACTCAGGCTTCATGAAGTATTTCAAAAACACTTCATGGCTTTTTGGAGAAAAAATACTACGAATGGTAGTAGGTCTTTTTGTGGGAATTTGGGTCGCAAGATATTTAGGACCTGAGCAATTTGGACTTTTTTCATATGCTCAAAGTTTTGTGGGGCTTTTTACAGCAATAGCAACTCTAGGACTAGATGGAATAGTAGTGCGAGAGCTTGTAAAAGATGAGAGCAGAAGAGATGAGCTAATAGGTACGGCTTTTTATCTTAAACTTATAGGTGCTATTGCAGTGCTAATAGTTTTAGCAGTAGCTATACAATTTACTTCAAATGACCACTATACAAATATACTAGTATTTATAATAGCAAGTGCTACAATATTTCAAGCATTTAATGTAGTGGATATGTATTTTCAAGCAAAAGTTTTATCAAAATATGTAGTATATGCAAATGTTATATCTCTTTTTGTAAGTAGTATTGTAAAAGTAGTGTTAATCTTAAATGATGCACCACTTATAGCTTTTGCATGGGCTACTTTATTTGATAGTGTTGTTTTGGCTCTAGGGTTTATTTATTACTATGTAAAAAATAGTTCAATATTCAACATTAAAAATTTAATATTCAAAAGAGAAACAGCTGTTTCTCTTTTGAAAGATAGTTGGCCACTTATTTTAAGTGGAATTGTAATTTCTATTTATATGAAAATAGACCAAGTTATGATTCAAGAGATGATGGGAAGCGAAGCGGTAGGGCAATATGCAGCAGCGGTGAGAATCAGTGAAGCATGGTATTTTATCCCAATGGTGATAGCCTCTTCACTCTTCCCTGCCATTATCAATGCCAAAAAACAAAGTGAAGAGCTCTACTATGCTAGACTTCAAAAGCTCTACGACCTGATGGTTTGGATGGCGATAGCTATTGCACTTCCTATGACATTTCTCTCTGATTGGGTGGTAAATCTTCTTTATGGAGAGCAATATAGCGAGGCTGGAAGTGTATTGATGATACATATTTGGGCTGGGGTGTTTGTTGCACTTGGAGTTGTTACAGGAAAAGTAGTAATTGTCAATAATAAACAATTAAATGGTATGTATTGTACAGGAATAGGTGCCACATCAAATGTGCTATTAAATTTCTTGCTAATCCCAAAATATGGCATTCAAGGTGCAGCAGTAGCTACGATGTTATCACAAATTATTTCAGGATTTGTTATTCCATTTTGGTTTAAAGTAGACAAAAGATACCCAATGATTGCATTAAAAAGTTTAATTTTATTAGGAGTGAAAAAATGAAAATATATATAGCTGGGCATAAAGGCTTGGTAGGAAGTGCACTTTTTAGAGAGTTAAGTAAAAACAATCAATATGAAATTATCACAAAAGATAGAAAAGATTTAGACTTGCTCGATAAAAAAGCAGTTTTTAGTTTTTTTGAAAATGAAAAACCTGATTGGGTTTTTTTAGCAGCTGCAAAAGTTGGTGGAATTTATGCTAATAATACTTACCCTGTGGAGTTTTTACTAGAAAATTTAACAGTGCAAAATAATTTAATTGAAGCAAGCTTTCAAAATAGTGTTAAGAAACTTTTATTTCTAGGAAGTAGCTGTATATATCCAAAATTAGCTCCTCAACCGATCAAAGAAGAATATTTATTAACTTCAGCTCTTGAAAGTACAAATGAAGCTTATTCTATAGCAAAAATAGCTGGTATAAAGCTATGCGGTGCTTATAATCGAGAATATAATACAGATTATATTTCAGTAATGCCAACCAATCTGTATGGTTTAAATGATAATTATCATCCTGAAAATGCACATGCTTTACCTATGTTGCTTAGAAGATTTCATGAAGCAAAGATAGCCAACCTTGAAGAAGTGGCTGTTTGGGGCACAGGTAAACCTATGAGAGAATTCCTTTTTGCAGATGATTTGGCAGAAGCTTGTGTTTATTTAATGGAAAATAAATCAGCAGAAGATATTGGGGATCTTGTTAATATAGGTACTGGTGAAGATTGCACTATTTTAGAACTTGCAGAAACGATAAAAGAAGTGGTGGGCTATAAAGGTAAATTAATATTTGATACCACAAAGCCAGATGGGACACCTAGAAAACTTCTTGATGTATCAAAAATAAACTCTCTTGGTTGGAAAGCAAAAACATCACTCAAAGATGGGCTTATTAAAACATATGAAGATTTTAAAACAAATAAAAATATAAGGAAATAAAATGAGTAAATTAGTTGAAGCAATAAAAGTTTATAAAAAGTATGGATTTGATATTAGAAGTGGATTAAATCCATATCATTTTGCTAATGAGCAACCTTTAGGTTTTCCATTTACAGCTTTTAGAAAAAATAATGAGTTATCTATTATTTCTACTGGGGGGGATTTCTCCAGTCGAAGTCTATTTATTGGAAAGTTTATCCCATGAATACAGTCCCAAAAATATCTTTATTATTGGCAATGCTTTTGGTTGGAGTACTATAGTAATGGCGCTTTGTTTTC
This sequence comes from Campylobacterota bacterium, assembly GCA_009930355.1. Lineage (GTDB taxonomy): Bacteria > Campylobacterota > Campylobacteria > Campylobacterales > Sulfurospirillaceae > Sulfurospirillum. Next base: position 11,656 of record RZYK01000001.1, read on the forward strand.
CAAATGCAAAAATTGTAGCACTTGATGCTGGTGTTGAAGGAAAGGACAATATGCAAGGTATTGAACTGACAAATCACATAGCAAATGAAGAAGGATTTAATACTATTGTTGAGTATGGTTTTTCACCGCAAAATACGAAAGAAATAGTAGAAAAACACTTTGGTAATGAAAAAATTGATTTTGTATTCATAGATGGATTGCATACAAATGAGCAACTACTTAAAGATTTTTATGGTGTTCTTGATTTTTGCCACAAAGAAACTCTCTTTTTATATCACGATGTTATAAATTGGAAAATGGAAAAAGCATTTATGGAAATTAAAGATTATTTGACAAATTATAACTCTATGTTGCTTTATAGAACTACATCTGGAATGGGAGTTAGTATGCCAAAAAGTATCTCAAGTGATATACAAAATGTATTTTTATCATTTACAGAAAATCAACAATATGTAGATATTTTGAAAAAATCATTAACTACTAAAGCAAAAATCAGAGGCTTTATTGGTAGATTTTTGCCAAAATTTATAAAAGAAAATATAAAAAGGATGCTTGGGTGAACATAGGTTTTTATATCAAATGGGATAAATTCTCAATCAACTCTAAAGGCAATGTTATTGGTGATGAACTTTGGGGTGAAGCACTTTGTAAGTCGATTAATAAGCAGTTTAAAGATATTAAAGCTGAGTTATATGCACCAAACTATCTACCAAAAACAAAGCTTGATATTATCATCTATCTTAATGATATTGAGCCTATAAAATCATTGGCAAACAAACATGTGTTGTATTTACAAAATGGATATGGTGAAGAGGCTAAAAACCTACTTATAAATCTAATGAAAAACAGTTATGATGGTTATGTGTTTTTTGCAAAAAAACTGCAACAAATCTTCCAAGACTTAGATAGTGTAACAAATAGTTTATATCTGCCTTTTGGTGTTGATACGGATGTTTTTTATCCAAGAGAAATAAAAAAAGAGTACGAATTTGATTGTGCATATATTGGCAACGATATAAAAGGTGAGGAAGCTACAATGAAGTATCTTTATCCTGCAATAAATTACAACTTTGGACTATTTGGAAATTGGAAAATTTCAAAACATAGATTTAAGATCTGGAAAAACTTTGCTCATAAAGCACCTTATAAAACTCCATTTGAAAAAGTTTCAAAAGGAAAGATACCACAAGAAGATGTCCCTCTTTTGTATAGCTCAACAAAAATAAATTTAAATTGCACTCTTCAAAGTTGTATAGATTGGGATGTGATAACACTTAGAACTTATGAGGTATTGGCTTGTAAAGGTTTTTTGATAACAGACATCGTGCCATCAGCATTTCAGACAATGAAAGATTGTATGGTTTTTACAACTGGTGGAGATGATTTAAGAGATAAAATAGATTATTATCTTGGGCATGAAGCTGAAAGAAAAAGAATATCTCAAGAAGGCTACGAGTATGTAGTCAAAAATGCATCTATTGATGCAAGAGCGGAAGAACTTATTAATTATATAAAAGGAATAAAATGAAAATAGTATTTGTAAATCCTCCACACATAAAAACAAAAGACTCTACTCCTGAAAATAATTTCAAGATAGATAAGTTTATTTTTAAAAAGAGTTTTTCAAAAATAAAAGGAGCTAATAGAATTTTTAGCCTCCTGCATAAAACCATTGGTTTAGGCAAGGGTGTCCGATATGGGGTTAGGGCTGGTTCGAGATGGCCTTGGAGTATGGATAAGCCTCATGGTGGACCACCATACCCATTTTTTATGGGATATGCGGCTGCCAATCTTAGGCAAAACGGATTTGAGGTCAATATCCTAGATGCTATCGCCGAGGAGGAGTATGACTATGAAAAATTTTTCAATGAGGTAATCGCCCAAAAAGCAGACATTGTAGTAGTCGAGTGTGCTACACCGACTGTTGATATTGATGTTTGGTTTGCAAATAAAGTAGCTGATTATACAAAAGTGGCATTGGCGGGTCCCCATCTCAATGAGTTTACGGTAAAAGAGATACAAGAATCGAATCCAAAAATTAATTTTTATCTTTTGGGTGAATATATTTTGAATACTTTAGATATGGCCACAACACTCAAAGAGGGTGTCTATCCAGCAAAGGTGCTTAAGGATGTTGATAGTATCCCATTTCCATTTAGAGACTACAAAAGTGCCACAAAGTACTATGACCCAACCATGCCAACCCCTCGCCCTCAACTTCAGATTTATGGAAGTAAAGGGTGTCCATTTAAATGTACTTTTTGTGCATGGCCTCAGACGATGTATTTTGGAAATGTAGCACTTAGAGAACCTAAGAAAATTGCCCAAGAGATAAAAGAAGCTGTCTCAAAACATGGATTTAAAAGTATCTTTTTTGATGATGATACATTTAATATGGGGACAAAAAGAATCTCTGAGCTTTGTGATTATTTAAAAGAAATAGGTTTGCCATGGACCATGATGGGACGACTTGATGTCTCACCTGATTGGCTTTATGACAAGATGGTAGATAGTGGGTGCATAGGTATGCGTTTTGGAATAGAAACTTTCAATCTCGAAGTTCTTAAAAATGTTGAAAAAGGGATTGAGCGAAAAGATTTTAAGGCTACACTTGAATATATATCAAAATCATATCCACAAATTATGATACATATCACAATGATGAGGGATATGCCAGGACAAACTTTAGAAGACCATGAAAATGATATGAGAATCATCAAAAATATGGGTTACTCAACAGATAATATTTATAGAAGTTATCAACTCTCACGATGTGCACCTTTTCCAGGAACAAAACTATATGAGCAAGTGAAAGAACAATTAGGTGAAGAAAAAATGAAAGAATATACAGCTTATGATGGCGGACAAGATACCGTAATGAAGGGTATTTAAAAATGAAAATTTTAATAATTGGAGCTTCAAGTTTTATTGGCTTTAGACTATTTAAATTTTTTAAAGAAAACATTTTATATGAAGTAGTTGGTACCTATTTTCAAAATAAAAAAGATGACTCTTTTTTGAAATGTGACGTTACAAATAAAGAAGATATAAAAAATATTTTGGAAGTAGTACAGCCTGATGTGATACTTTGGGTTGCAGGTTCTAAAAACCTAAAAGAGTGTGAAGCTAGTCTTGAATTCGCAAAACAAATAAACACAGTTCCATTGCAAAATTGTATAAGTTATTTGGAAAAAATTCAAAGTAAATCCCACTTAATATTTTTTTCTACAGATTATATATTTGATGGATGGAAAGGTAATTTTAAAGATATTGACATTCCAAATCCTCAAACAAATTATGGTCTTTCAAATTATTTATCAGAGCAAATAATACATAGTTCTGATATAAAAAATTCTATTATAAGAACATCTGCTGTTATGGGCAGAGGAGGAACTTTTTTTGATTGGTTATTACTCGCTTTGGAAACAGAAAAAACTATAGAAATGTTTGATGATATTTATTTTTCACCAACTCCAATAAAATTTTTAATAGAAAATATAGTTAATATTATTGATCAAAGTTTGTATGGAGTGTTTAATATTTGTGGAAGTGAGAGACTAACTCGATATGAATTTGCATCAATAGTTAAAACAATAAGTACTAAGTTTAAAGCAAATTTAGTTCAAAGTGTAGGAGTTAATACAATGCAAGTATTTCAAAAAGATTTATCAATGGTGCAATCTAAGATAGTTTTAAACAATCAGACACTATTTGAATATCTGAAAGAGGAGGTTTTACATGATTAAATTTATTACAAATTATTTTCAACACAAAGATGATAGAGGTTCAATAACGGGACTTGTAAACTTTGGACAATGGGAAGAACTCAATATTATAGAGTCTGAAGCTGGAGTTAAAAGAGGAAACCATTATCACAAAAATACTCAAGAGCTATTTGTGATTTTAGATGGGAAAATTAAAATATCATTACAAAATATTCAAGGCGACAGATTGGCTGGTGAAATAAAGGAGTATGAAGTAAAACAAGGTGATGTTTTTATGATAGAGATAAATACAAATCATGTGTTTGAAATTTTAGAAAAATCAAGATGGATAAATATGCTTTCTATAAAAACAGATGAAAAACTACCTGATATTGTAAGAGTAAAATAGATGACTAAAATAAAAAGAGATTTAGGTATAGGAATTAAGACAATAAAAAAATAGACTGTAATATTTAAATAAACCAATAGAAGTAAGTGGACAATAAATCTAAACGTAGATATAAAAGTCGAAATAATAACGAAGTGGTAAATAATTAAAAAGGAAGCAAATTATAAAATGAAAATAGCAATAGCAGGAACAGGTTATGTAGGCTTATCAAACGGATTACTTCTATCTCAACACAATGAGGTAATAGCTCTTGATATAATACCTTCTAAAGTAGAAATGCTAAATAATAAAATATCTCCTATAGAAGATAAGGAAATAGAAGAGTATTTAAAAAAAGATAACATAAATTTTAAAGCTACTTTAGATAAAAATGAAGCTTATAAAGATGCTGATTTTATAATAATAGCAACTCCTACTGATTATGATGTAGAAACTAACTATTTCAACACAAAAAGTGTTGAAGCAGTTATAAAAGATGTGTTAGAGATAAATCCAAATGCAACAATGATTATAAAAAGTACAGTTCCAGTTGGATATACAGCAAAACTAAACGAACAATTAAAAATTCAACATCCAACATTAAACATTAACCTTATTTTCTCTCCAGAGTTTTTAAGAGAAGGAAAAGCTTTATATGATAACTTATATCCAAGTAGAATAATTGTAGGTGAAAAATCAGATAGAGCTATGATATTTGCAGGACTGTTAGAGCGAGGAGCTATAAAAAAAGGAATATCCGTTTTATTTACGGATAGCACAGAAGCAGAAGCTATCAAACTATTTTCAAACTCTTATTTGGCTATGAGAGTAGCATATTTTAATGAACTTGATAGCTATTGTGAAAAATATAGTTTAAATTCAAAAGATGTTATTAGTGGTGTAGGATTGGACCCAAGAATTGGAACTCATTATAATAATCCTAGCTTTGGATATGGAGGATATTGTTTTCCAAAAGATACGAAACAACTTAAAGCAAATTTTAAAGATGTTCCAAATAATCTTATTTCAGCAATCGTTGATTCAAATGAGACAAGAAAAGATTTTATAGCGGATTCAATTATTGAAAAGCTATCTTCAAATCAACTCACAACTCACAACTCACAACTCACTAAAACTGTAGGTATCTACCGTTTGGTTATGAAAAGTGGAAGTGATAACTTTAGAAGCTCTGCTGTACAAGGTGTAATAGAGAGATTAAAATCTAAAAATGTAGAAGTAGTAATATATGAACCAGTACTAAATGAAGATACTTTTTTTAACTCAAAAGTAATAAAAGATTTAGAAGAGTTTAAAAAAGTATCAGATGTAATAGTAGTAAATAGAATAGAAGATGATTTACTAGATGTAAAATCAAAAGTTTATACCAGAGATATATTTAGGAGTGATAGTTAATGAATAGAAAAATCCTTGTAACAGGTGGAGCTGGATTTGTAGGAAGCCATCTTTGTGAAAGATTATCAAAAAATCCAAACTATGAAGTGTATAGTTTAGATAATTATTTCACGGGAAGTGAGTTAAATCATGTGCCAAATGTAACTTACATAAGGGGAAATACAAAAGATATAGAAAAGCTTGTTACTTTTACTCCCGATATGGTTTACCATCTTGGAGAATATTCACGAGTTGAACAAAGTTTTGATGATATAGAAAAAGTATGGGAATACAACAAAGATGGTATATTTGCAGTACTTGAATTTGTCCGAAAAGCTGGATGCAAAATACTTTATGCAGGAAGCTCTACAAAATTTGGTGATGGAGGTTTTGGAAGAAATGCATCTCCATATGCTTGGACAAAAGCAACTAACACAGAACTTGTGATGAATTATGGAACATGGTTTAATGTTCCATATGCTATAACATATTTTTACAATGTTTATGGACCAAGAGAGATACAAACAGGAAAATATGCAACATTAATTGCACTTTTTAAAGAGAAGATGAAAAATAGTGAAAATCTTACAATTGTAAGTCCAGGAACTCAAAAAAGAAACTTCACACATATCGATGATATTATTGATGGTTTGATTCTTGTAGGTGAAAATGGCTATGGTGATGAGTTTGGGATAGGAAGTGATGAGGCATTTACAATTCTTGAAGTTGCACAAATGTATGGTGGAAAAATAGAGATGCTTCCAGAACGTAAAGGCAATAGAATGACTGCTGATGTAATGACGTTAAAAACAGAAGCACTTGGATGGAAACCTACACGAACAATAAAAGAGTATATCGAAGAACAAAGAAAAAATGGTTGGAAATAACAAATGATGAAAAATAATTTATTATTGGAATTCACCCCCCCACATCCACTTAACACTGCTGTGTTGTTTTTAGTATTTAATCGCCTTGATACAACAAAGCAAGTCTTTGAAGCTATTCGTCAAGCTAAACCTCCACGGCTTTATATCGCGGCCGATGGAGAAAGAAAAACACGAGAGGGCGAAGCTGAAAAAGTAAGATCTGTACGAGAGTTTATCGTGTCAAATATAGATTGGGAGTGTGAAATAAAAACACTTTTTCGTGAAGAAAATCTTGGGTGTAAGTATGCCGTAAGCGGTGCAATAGATTGGTTTTTTGCAAATGAAGAGATGGGGATAATTCTGGAAGATGATTGTTTGCCAAGTCAGAGTTTCTTTTGGTTTTGTGAGGAGTTGTTAGAAAGATATAAGGATGATATTAGAATAGGAATGATTAGTGGAAATAACTTTCAAAACGGTATCAAACGAGGTGATGCAGACTACTATTTTTCTATTTACAATCATATTTGGGGTTGGGCAAGTTGGGCTAATAGATGGAAAAATTATGATGTATCATTAAGTGGATTTGAAAACGCAAAATTTATAGATACTTTAATTAAAGAAAATAATACAAATAAATATTGGAAAAATGTATTTCATCAAATGAAGCAACAAAAAATTGATACATGGGACTATCAGTGGACATTTACGCTGTGGAGTCAAAATCAATTCACAATTTTGCCAAATGTAAATCTTATCTCAAATGTTGGATTTGGAGCAGATGCGACACATACGACTAGCGAAAGTGAATTTTCAAAACTGATTTCACATGAGTTGATTTTGAAAAATCATCCTTTACAGGTAGAAATAAATAAAGATGCTGATAAGTTTACATCAAAATTGATGTTTATGAAAAAAACAATATTTGAAAGAATTATATATAAAATTAAAAGAGTATTTAAATGATATGTAAGATATGCAATCAAAAAGCAAAACAGATATTTACTGCACAAATACTAAATAAATATGATACAAAGTATTTTCATTGTGAAAATTGTGGTTTTGTTCAAACTGAAGAACCTTATTGGCTTCATGAAGCCTATGTCGAATCTATCAATATTTCAGATACAGGGTATATGCAAAGGAATCTCATTCTATCTCAAAAATTAACCATACTGCTTGCATTGTTTTTTGACAAGAATGGATCATTTTTAGATTATGCAGGTGGTTATGGAGTCTTTGTACGATTGATGAGAGATATAGGGTTTGATTTTTCTTGGGATGATAAATATACTACCAATCTTTTTGCTAGAGGATTTGAATACAGTAAACAACCAATTGAAGCAATTACAACTTTTGAAAGCTTCGAGCATTTTGTCAATCCGTTAGAAGAAATAGAAAAAATGTTAATGTTTTCAAAAAATATAATTTTTTCTACAGAGTTAGTTCCGCAGCCAATTCCAAATCCAGAAGATTGGTGGTATTATGGATTAGAGCATGGACAGCATATCTCTTTTTATAGTATAAAAACATTTCAGTTTATAGCTAAAAAATACCATTTAAACTATTCTAATTTAGGTGATTTGCATCTTTTGACAGAGCACAAAATATCAAATTTAAAGCTAAAGATTTTAAAATTTAGTAAATTTGGATTGCATAAGCTTTTGCAAAAAAAACTCAAGAGTAAAACTTGGGAAGATCATTTAAAAATGAGTGCAAAAAAATGAAAATCCTATACGATCATCAAATATTTACATCGCAAAAATACGGCGGAATATCGAGATACTTTTATGAATTGATTCGTGAGTTTGATAAAATAGAGGGTATGAACACTAAACTACCTTTATTGGTTTCCAATAATCATTATTTATCCGATAAAAAGTTTGTTCAATATGTAGAGTTCTTGCCAAATAAATATTTTAGAGGTAAGTATAGGTTTTTTAACCTTATTAATAAGCCAAACACAATTTTGGAACTGAAAAAACAAAATTTTGATGTTTTTCACCCAACTTATTATGATCCTTATTTCTTAAATTATATTGGTGATAAACCTTTTATACTCATTGTCCATGACATGATTCATGAAAAATTTAGTGAGATGTTTTCTGCTACTGATAACACAACTCAAAACAAAAGATTGCTTGTTGAAAAAGCAGCTAAAGTTATAGCGATATCACAAAGTACCAAAAAAGATTTGATGGAATTTTTTGGTACGGATGAATCTAAAATAGAAGTGGTATATCATGGTAATTCATTGTTTCCTAAGCCAGAGATTCAAATAAATTTTGATATTCCAAAAAAATACATACTTTTTGTAGGCTCTCGTGGTGGATATAAAAATTTCGAGAGATTTATAAAAAGTATTTCAGAAATATTACATCAAGATAGAGAGCTTTTTGTCTTGTGTGCAGGGGGCGGTAAATTTACAAGCGAAGAAATGCAACTTCTTTTCAATTTTGACATTATTGGACAAATATCACAGTATGACTTGAACGATGATGGCTTGGCTCATTTTTATAAAAATGCTTTGGCTTTTATCTTTCCATCACTTTATGAGGGGTTTGGAATTCCCGTTTTAGAGTCTTTTGCATGTGGCTGTCCACTGCTTTGCAGCGATACGAGTTCTCTGCCTGAGATCGCAGGAGAAGCTGCTTGTTATTTTGATCCTTACAGTGAAGTAGCTATTAAAAATGTAGTTTTAAAAGTTTTAGAGGATACTAGTTTGAGAAATGATTTAATTCTTAAGGGGTACGAGAGATTAAAAAAATTTGCTTGGCAGCAAACAGCAGAGCAAACAAAAAAGATATATGAAAGTGTTTTAGTATGAAAACAGCAATAATTACGGGTATCAGTGGTCAAGATGGACCATACTTGGCAAAACTACTTTTAGAAAAAGGCTATCAAGTCATTGGGACGGTCAGAAGTTATAGATGTGCAAATACTAAAAATTTTGAATATCTTGGAATAGAAAAAGATATCGTGATTGAAGAGCTTGACCTTTTAGATATGGCAAATGTTATAAGGATTATTCAAAAATACAAACCAGATGAGATATATAACTTAGCCGCTCAAAGCTCAGTCGGACTTTCGTTTGATCAGCCTTTGGGAACATTTTCATTTAACACAACATCGGTTAATAATTTACTTGAAACTATTCGACTTTTTAGTTCCGCTACTAAACTATATCAGGCATCTAGTAGTGAAATGTATGGTAGAGTTGGTACTATGCCAATTACACTAGAAACGCCAATGCACCCCATAAGCCCTTATGGTGTTTCAAAAATGGCTTCTTATTTTATGGTAACAACGTATAGAGAATCGTATGATTTATTTGTTTGTAATGGTGTTTTATTTAACCACGAATCATTTTTAAGAAGCAATAATTTTTTTGTAAAAAAAGTCATAAGAGAGTCTATTGCAATTAAAAATAAGAAACTTGATAAATTAGTTCTCGGTGATTTACATGTAAAAAGAGATTTTGGGTATGCTCCAAAATATGTTGAAGCCATGTGGAAAATACTTCAATCTGAGAAGCCTAATGATTTTATCATTTGTTCTGGAAAATCTATACTTCTTCGAGATATTGTTCATTATGTATTTGAAAAATTAGAGTTAGATAAAAATTTGATTGTTGAAAATAAAGACCTTTTTAGACCCAATGAAATTGAGGAAATATATGGAGACAATTCTAAGGCAAAAGAGGCTTTGAATTGGGATTATGATTATTCGTTTTTTGATGTATTAGATATTTTAATTGATGAAGAAATGAGATATTTAAATGGCTAGTAGCAAATTTGAAGGTGAAGGTAAACCTCTTATTTCGATTATTACAGTAGTGTATAATGGAGAAAAATACCTTGAAGAGACAATTCAAAGTGTAATAAACCAAACTTATGACAATGTGGAATACATCATCATAGATGGTGGCTCAACAGATGGCACTTTGGATATCATAAAAAAATATGAAGATAAGATTGACTATTGGGTGAGTGAGAGGGATGGGGGGATTTATGATGCGATGAATAAGGGGATAAAGTTAGCTAGCGGTGAATGGCTTAATTTTATGAATGCTGGAGATAAATTTTATAATCAAAGTATTATTATGGAGATTTTTAAGACAGTTCAAGACTATGATTTAATATATGGACCAATTGAATTAATTGGAGATATTAAGAAGCCAATACAAGTTATACCTAAAAAATTTAATTTATTTAATTTGTTATTTTGGAATACAGGCACAGTATGCCACCAAACAATGTTTGTTCGTAGCAGAATAATTGAAAGATATTCTCTATTATATGGTTTGAAAGCTGAATTAGATTGGTACTTTATGCTAGAAAAAAAAGTTCATACCTATAAAATTGTTCAAACTCCTATTGCATATTATAGATTAGGAGGATTAAGCAGTAATAGTTATATATCTAATATTAAAGAAACTCTCATAGTCATTTTTTCTAATTACAATATTTTGGGAATGATTTCGTTACCATTTTTAGCATATACCTTTTTCAAAGGTTACATAAATAATTTAAAATTAGAGGATTTAGATCAGTGAAGAAGATATTAGTGACAGGTGGGGCAGGATTTGTAGGTTCGCATTTGTGTGAGAGACTTTCTAAAAATCAGAATTATGAAGTTTATAGTCTGGATAATTATTTTACAGGTAGTGAGTCAAACCATGTTTCAAATGTGACATATATTAAAGGGAATACGAAAGATATTGCGAACCTTGTCACGTTTTCACCTGATATGGTTTACCACCTTGGAGAGTATTCAAGAGTTGAGCAAAGCTTTGATGATATGGAAAAAGTTTGGGATTATAATAAAGATGGCACTTTTGCTGTTTTGGAGTTTGTTCGAAAAGCTGGTTGCAAGATACTGTATGCAGGAAGTAGTACAAAGTTTGGCGACGGAGGGTTGGGAAGAAGTGCAAGTCCCTATGCTTGGACAAAAGCAACCAATACAGAACTTGTGATGAATTATGGGGCTTGGTATAACGTACCTTACGCTATAACCTATTTTTATAATGTTTATGGACCTCGTGAAATCGCAAGCGGAAAATATGCCACACTGATTGCACTATTTAAAGAAAAAATGAAAAATAAAGAAGCTCTTACCATTGTCAGTCCTGGAACTCAAAAAAGGAATTTTACGCATATCGATGATATTATTGATGGACTCGTACTTGTAGGTGAAAATGGTTATGGCGATGAGTTTGGTATCGGAAGTCCAGATGCGTATACAATTCTTGAAATTGCTCAAATGTTTGATGGAAAGATAGAGATGTTACCAGAGAGAAAAGGTAATAGAATGGTGGCAGATGTTGTTACATGTAAAACAGAAGCATTAGGATGGAAACCGACACGTACGATCCAAGAATACATTGAAGAACAAAGAAAAAATAATTGGGAAAGTCTATGACGGAACTACTTTCAGCACAAATAAAACCTATCGTTTTTTGGGAAGGTTTTCCTGCATGCGGATTGCTTTTAAAAGAGGTTGTTCGCCATTTTGGCAATGATTTGGTCATTATGGCAACGCGCCCTGCCGTTCCTTTTGAAAATTTAGAAGCACTTTTGGAGCATAAAATTATATGGTTAGAAAATGCGGACGACATTTGGGAGCGTCGTTCAGAATTTAGTGATAGAAATTTTGTAGTCCATACAGGTTGGAACCATAAAGGTTGGTTACAGTTTGATCAGTATGTTAAACGTAAAAATAATGCCAAAGTTGTGGTGGTTGTCGACAATAACTTTAAAAAAAACATTCGTCAATTTTTGGGAGCATTTTATTTTCGGTTGGTTTTGAAAAATTATTTTGATGCCGTATTTGTTCCTGGTCGAGAAGGGCAAAAATTGATGCGATTTTTGGGTATGCAAGCCAATAAAATTTATGTTGGTAATTATGGTGCTTATGAAAAAATATATAAAGACACACATGCCATTGAGCATCGAAATAACGAATTTTTATATGTTGGACAACTTAATAAGCGAAAATCAGTTGATATTTTAATCGAAGCATTTAAAGCTTATAGAAAAACTGGTGGACGTTGGAATCTCCGAATTTTGGGTAGTGGTGAGTTGGCAAATTTATGTGAAGGCGATGGTATTATATTCGAGGGATTCACACAGCCCCACAAAGTTGTTGAAAAGATGAATCAAGCAAAAGTCTTTCTTTTAATCAGTAGGGAAGATCATTGGGGCACGGTTGTTTGCGAGGCTGCAGCATGTGGTATGAATCTGATAACGACTGAAACAGTTGGGGCTACTATGGATATTGTGAGAAATAATATTAATGGTATTGTTTTGGATGCGATCTCTGCTCAATGTTTGATAGATGCTTTTAATTATTATGAACAACTAGATGAGAACTTACTCATTAATGGCTCAAAAGTATCCAAAGGTATTGCTCAAGGATACGATAGTTACTCGTATTATACGGCTTTTATGAAAATCATGTATGATTTAAAAAGTAGAAAGTAATATGAGAATCATTTATGACAATATAATTTTTTCTCTTCAAAAAGCTGGAGGAATATCAATATATTGGGCAGAACTTATTAAGAGACTTCAAAAGAAAGAAGTAACTTTTTATGAATCAAATAATCAAAATATATTTAGGAAAAATATTGAAATAGATACTTTAAAAGAAAGTAGTATCAATTATAATATTCTTAGGTATTTATTTTTTTTAAAAAAGCTACCATCAAGATCTATTTTTCATAGTAGTTATTTTAGAACAACATTTCAAAAAGATATAGTAAAAATTGTTACGGTGTATGATTTTACATATGAATATTATAGAACGGGTATTGCCAAAATAATACATTCGTGGCAAAAAAAAATTGCTATTAAGAATGCTGATGGTGTTATTTGCATATCTAACAGTACAAAAGATGATTTGTTTAAATTTTTACCAAAGACAAAAAAGGATAATGTCAAAATTATTTATATCAGTGCTGGTGAGGAGTTTTATAAAATTGAAAATTTAGAAAAGAATTTAATTGGAACTAGATTTGAAAATTTAAAAAACAAAAAAATAATACTTTATGTTGGGGATAGAAAAAGCTCATATAAGAATTTTTCTTTAGCAGTTGATATAGTGGGGTCTTTAGAAGATTACATTTTGGTAAGTGTTGGAGCAGGTCAAATTACAGATAATGAAAAAGCTTTGATAGAAACAAATCTTCAAAATAGATTTCATCATTTTTTAGGAATCAGTTCAGATGAGTTAAATATACTTTATAATCTCTCTTTTTGTTTACTTTACCCATCAAGCTATGAAGGTTTTGGGATACCTATTCTAGAAGCCATGAGAGCTGGTTGTCCAGTGATAAGTACAAATTTTTCATCTATTCCTGAAGTTGCAGCAGATGCTGCACTTTTAATAGATGAAATAAAAAAAGAAAGATTTATAGAATCAGTAAAATTACTGGAAAATACAAAACTAAAAACAGAATTGATTAACAAAGGGTTACTTCAAGCTAGTAAGTTTAGCTGGGATAAATGTTTTAGAGAAACTTTAAATTTTTATGATGAAGTATATAAAAGGAAATTTGATAAATGAAAAAAGCAATAATCACTGGTATAACGGGGCAAGATGGTAGCTATCTTGCTGAGTTGCTACTTTCAAAAGATTATGAAGTCCATGGACTTGTGAGAAGAGAATCTTTTGAGGATATCGAAAAACTAGAAAATATCAAACATATTAAGGATAAGTTACATTTGCATGAAGGTAGTTTAAATGACCATTTAACTGTATATAAAATCTTTTCAAAAGTTTTACCTGACGAGTGCTATCATCTTTCTGCCTCTAGTTTTGTAAATTATTCTTTTAATGATGAATTTCAAACGATGAATAATAACTTTAATTCAACTCATTATTTACTTTCTACGATTCGAGAAGTAAAAAAAGATTGTAAATTTTATTTTGCTGGAAGTAGTGAGATGTTTGGAGAGCCAATGGAAACTCCGCAAAGTGAAGATACTCCATTTAATCCTAAAAGTATTTATGGTATCTCTAAAGTTTCAAGTCATTATTTGCTTAAAAATTATAGAGAGAAAGAAGGCATTTTTGCTTGTACGGGGATAATGTATAATCATGAAAGTCCTAGAAGAGGTAGTCAATTTGTAACAAAAAAAATCATATCTTCAGCGATAAAAATAAAAATGGGAGTACAAAAAAAATTATATCTTGGAAATCTTGATGCAAAAAGGGACTGGGGATATGCACCTGATTATGTAAAAGCTATGTGGATGATTTTACAACAAGAAAAGGCTGATGATTTTATCATTGCAACTGGTAATCTTCATACTGTAAGAGAGTTTTTAGATATCACATTTTCATACTTAGATTTAGATTATAGAGATTGTGTAGAAGTTGATCCTAAATTTTTTAGAGCAAGTGAGAAAAAACCATTGTCTGGGAATCTTAATAAAATAAAAGAAATTATTAAATGGAAAAATACAAAAAGTTTGGAAGAAATTATAAAAGAAATGATAGATAGTGAATATTGGAAGCTTCAAAATAAATGAAAATATCAATAATAACAGTAGTATGGAACAATGCCATAACCATAAAAGACGCCATCGATTCAGTACTATCTCAAACATACAAAAATATAGAATATATCATAGTGGATGGTGCTAGTACGGATGGTACTGTGGAGATAGTGCAGAGTTATGGGCAGAAGATTAGTACGTTTGTTAGTGAAAAAGATAATGGACTCTATGATGCTATGAATAAAGGGATCTCACTGGCCACAGGAGATATCGTAGGTATCCTCAATAGCGATGATTTTTATATAAATGAGTATGTGATAGAAAAAGTTGTGAAAGAGTTTGAAGGAAAAAAAGTAGATAGTGTATTTGCGGATTTGGTTTATGTAAAATCTGATGATATTAATAAAATAGTGCGTTATTATGATAGTAGTTATTTTAATCCAGATAAGTTTGCTTATGGTTGGATGCCAGCACACCCTACATTTTTTGTAAAGCGTGAGGTTTATTTAGCACATGGTTATTTTAAAACAGATTATAAAATAGCAGCAGATTATGAGTTGCTGGTGCGTTTTTTATTTAAAAATTTTATCAGTTATTGTTATATTCCTGAGGTATTAGTTAAGATGAGAATGGGCGGAGTGAGTACATCGTGGAGAAGTATTTATATCAATACCTTTGAGCAACTAAGAGCATGCAAAGAAAATGGAGTCCAGACATCGTTAGTTAAACTATTTTATAAATATCCGCAAAAGCTTTTAGGATATATTAAAAAAGCGAAAGTTATTAGATGAAGAAAAAAAGGTTTTAGTTTGAATTTATTTAATATATATGTTCTTATAGGTATTTTTGGCATTTCGGTGATAGTTTCTTTTTTATTGGTGAAATACAAACATATTCTTCGTATTTTGGATGAGCCAAATGCAAGAAGTCAGCATAAAGTTGTCATTCCTCGTAGTGGGGGGATTGCCATTTTTTCAGCTTTTGTTACAGGTGTTTTTTCGCTTGATATTTCGCATGATTATTGGTTTTTAGCTCCGCTTTTTATTATTTTTGGATTGGGACTTTATGATGATAAAAATGGAATATCTTCCAAAAAAAAGCTTTTAGTCACCTTTGTAGCTTCTATGCTTTTATTTTTCTTAGGGTTTGAT
Source organism: Campylobacterota bacterium (assembly GCA_009930355.1). Classification (GTDB taxonomy): domain Bacteria; phylum Campylobacterota; class Campylobacteria; order Campylobacterales; family Sulfurospirillaceae; genus Sulfurospirillum. The sequence goes on from RZYK01000001.1 coordinate 27,655, forward strand.
TTAGTGCGATATGGTCATTTTTTTGGGCATGAAGTTATCTTACCATTTTGGATTTCGTGTTTATTTTTCAGTATTGCTTGTGCTGGGTTTATCAATGCGGTTAATTTGATCGATGGGTTAGATGGTTTGGCTTCTTTGATATCGTTGATTATTCTGAGTGCTTTTGCTTACTTAGGGTTTAAATGGAACGATGCATTTTTATGTAATGTGTCACTTGCTCTGATGGTTTCTATCTTAGGTTTTCTTATTTTTAATTGGCATCCTGCAAAAATTTTTATGGGTGATTCAGGAAGTTTAACACTTGGGTTTGTTCTTGTACTTTTAAGTGTCTATGCGATTAAACAGCATTATATTACAGCGGTTTCGGTTTTGTTATTGGCAGCACTTCCTATTCTTGATACCTTAATTGTTATGGTACGACGAGTTGTTAATAAACAAAATCCATTTAAAGCTGATAAGACGCATATTCATCACATTATCTTAAAGCAACAAAACAGGCATGTCGTGCGAACCGTTATATTGATGGGCGTATGGCAAATGCTCTTTACCTATATAGGTTTAGGATTTAAAGTGAGAGATGATATGTATATTCTTATCTTATTTTTTCTTTGTTTTCTTCTCTTTTATTTTAGTTTAACGCCAAAAAAAACACGTAAAGGTCACCATGTCTCATAGTATAAATCGTGTTGTTCTCTTATCTCTTCTGGCTTTTTTATTTAGTTTTGCTGTTCGTTTGATTTGGGTCTATCAATTTGCCGACTATGAAGCATTTCAATTTGGTGGGCAATTTATGATTAACACCAACGATGGTTATTTTTGGGCTGAGGGGGCTAGGGATTTACTCAGTGGAATTTTCCAAAAGTATGACCTTTCTCCCATTGATTCAGCACCTGCGTGGTTGACGTATGTAGCGGTTAAGCTTTTGCCTTTTTCGTTTGAGAGCATTATCTTTTACATGCCTGCATTTTTGGGCTCACTTATTGTTATTCCTCTCATTCTTATTGCTCATAACCTTAAAATGATAGAAGTAGGGTTTTTAGCTGCTCTCTTAGCTTCCATTGCGGTAAGTTATTACAATCGTACCATGGTGGGGTATTATGATACGGATATGCTCACCATTGTTTTTCCAACCTTTCTTTTATGGTCACTGATTTTGGCTTTTCGTACGCAAGAAGAGAAGTATCTTTTAATCACAGCTTTAGAGATTATTGCGTATCGATGGTGGTATCCGCAAAGTTACTCATTAGAGTTTGCATTTTTTGGATTAATTTTGCTCTATACTCTTTTATTTCAGCGTAAAAATCTTTTTTATTATCAGCTTCTCAGTATCATGTTGTTTGCTATGATGGGCTTAGATACCTTGATTCGTCTGCTCATAGTTATTGGCGTGTATGGAATATTTAGACAAGAAAAATGGCAAAAATATATTTATATATTTTTAGGCGTTGCTACTGTACTCTTTTTTGTCAGTGGAGGGTTTGAGCCGATTTGGCTGCAACTTAAAGGGTATGTGTTTAAAGAGGCTATTGAGGCAAGCGAGGGGAAACTTGCACTTCATTTTTTCTCTGTTCTACAAACAGTACGGGAAGCGGGGCAGATTCCTTTTTCTGTTTTTGCGGAGCGTATTAGTGGACATACGCTTACATTTTTGTTGTCACTCATTGGATATGCATTGTTACTGAAGCGTTATCCTGTGATGTTTTTAGCATTACCTCTTTTGGGACTTGGAGGTTTAGCCCTGTGGGGTGGGCTTCGTTTTACGATTTACGCTGTTCCTGTGTGTGCGTTAGGAATTTCCTATTTTATTTTTACATGTAACGGATGGATTCTCTCCTCTTTTCGCAATGAACGTTTAGGAAACTTTGTTAAATCAGCCTTTGTCATTCTCTCAAGTTTAGCGATTTTATATCCCAATCTTTTACATGTAATGAACTATCGTGTTCCTACTGTTTTCAATCAAGCAGAAGTCGCACAACTGGATATGTTAAAATCTCAGGTGCAACGGGAAGATTACATCGTGAGTTGGTGGGATTATGGGTATCCACTTCGTTATTACAGTGATGTAAAAACACTGATTGATGGAGGAAAACACAGTGGAGAGGTGAACTTTCCTGTGAGTTTTATGCTTAGTAATTCTATGGATGCAGCGGCACGCTTGGCACGCTTGGAAGTTGAGTATACTGAAAAAGCGTTTTCTCTGGCAGAATCCAATCAGTCTGTTATGAATAATACAGCGCAAATGACACTAGATTATGGTTTTAAAGATGCCAATGATTTCTTAGATGCTTTGCAAACCCCGCTGGTTCTTCCTCAAAAAACGAGGGATGTCTATTTTTATCTTCCGTATCGTATGATGAGCATTTTCCCAACCGTTGCTCAATTTAGCAATATCGATGTGATGAGTGGTAAAACGGTGCGAGAGCCTTTTTTCTATCAAACACAGCAGTTTAGCGATCAAGGGGCTACATTGATGTTTGGCAATGGTATTGTATTAGATAAAGCAAAAGGGATGTTAAAACTAGGGCAAAAAGAGCTTGCGGTGAAATATTTTATTCAAACAAGCTATACCCCAGAGATGCAATTTTCTAAAGCCCAAAATCTTTTACATGTAAATGGTGTGGTGTCGATTATTTATATGCAAGCGTACAATACCTTTTTAATTGTCGATGAGGCGATGCTCAATTCTTTGTATGTCCAGTTATTTGTTTTAGAAAATTATGATGAACGTTTTTTTGAGCCGATAAGTTTAGAAGCGTATGCTAAAGTGTATAAGCTAAAAATTTAGCTAAAATAGGCAAAAACAAAAGGTGTGAGATGGTCATTCGTGAAATTCAACAATTTTCTGAAGTAAGAGCACGAGCAAGGGCTTATTTGTGCTATCTCTTTACTCGTAATATTCCCAATCGTATGCCTGAGCCCAATGTGGATGTGATTACGGGGAGTTTAGATAAAATTGTCCATGAAGTTGAGGAGTTTGAAGCGTTGTATCTTCTCGATCATCGAGGCGAACAAGTGATTAATAACATTACCGATGACCCTCATAAAAAGGGTGGTCTAGGGCAAAATCGAAGTGGCAAGTCTTACTATTATAGAGCCGTACGTGAAAAGCGATGTGTTTTAAGCGATCCCTATCCTTCAACGCTCACCAACGATTTGACGGTGACAGCTTCTTATCCCATTTATGATGAACAAGGGATTTTGAAGTACATTGCCTGTATTGATGTCTCGTTGGAGCATATCTTAAAAATAGCACACCCTTCTTCTTTACAGTCTATGTTTGGGCGAAGTTCACAAGTTATTTATTCTATTTTTTCTCTCTCTTTGCTTGCGATTGCAATGTTACTTTTATTCAATGGGATGAAAAGTCTTTTTACGCACGGTTTTGCTTTTAACCTTCTGGATATTGAAGCGATGTTTCAATCGACGATTTTAATTACACTTTCACTAGCCATCTTTGATTTGGTTAAAACTATTTTTGAAGAGGAAGTCTTAGGTCGACATGAGCGTGATGAGAGCTCAGGAATTCATAAAACCATGGTGCGTTTTTTGGGTTCTATTATTATTGCTCTTGCTATTGAGGCACTGATGTTGGTTTTTAAATATGCCATTATTGATTCATCCCATATCTTAAACGCTGTTTATTTAATTGGTGGAGTGACACTGCTTCTGTTTGGATTAGCATTTTATTTGAAGGCAATTTCACAAAAGAGAGATGAATGATTGGCTTAATTGATTACAATATGGGAAATCTTCAAAGCGTGCGTAACGCTTTTGAAAAGCTTGGTGTGAGTGTTAAGATTATACAAAAAGCAGAAGAGATTGCTGTGTGCGATAAAATTATTTTACCAGGCGTTGGAGCTTTTAAAGATGCGATGCAATGTTTAAAAGAGAGAGAAATGGATGAGGCGATTCGAGATTTTGCCACTTCCCATAAACCTCTTCTTGGCATTTGTCTTGGAATGCAACTTCTTTTTGAAAGCAGTGTTGAGTTTGGAAAAAGTGTAGGGCTTGGATTGATTGAGGGTGAAATCGTTCAGTTTGATACATCACGATTTCAAAGTCGTCTAAAAGTACCACATATGGGATGGAATGAACTTTTTATAACACAAAAATCGGCTTTGTTTGAAGGTATGCCAGAAGCGTTTTATCTCTATTTTGTACATAGTTTTCATGCACAGTGTGACGAAAAATATGTCATTGGCAAAACGATGTATGGGTATGAATTTCCGAGTGCAGTACAGAAAGATAATGTGTATGGGTTTCAGCCACACCCTGAAAAATCACATGACAATGGCTTAAAAATTTTAAAGAATTTTGTGGAGTTATGATGGAAATTTTACCAGCGATTGATTTAAAAGACGGACAAGCAGTTAGGTTAACAAAAGGTTTAATGCAAAGTGCTAAAATTTATTCGAATGAGCCTTGGGAAGTTGCCAAAAAATTTGAAGAGATGGGTTCACATTGGGTTCATTTGGTGGATTTAAATGGTGCATTTGCGGGTGAACCAAAAAATTTAGAACAGATTGAAAAAATTCGTCAAAAGTGTCACCTAAAGTTAGAATTAGGGGGTGGTATTCGTGATGAGGAGACCATTCGTCGCTATGTTGATTTGGGAATCGATAGAATTATTTTAGGTTCTATTGCTTTGAAAAATCCTTTTTTTGTGAAAGAGATGGCACAAAAATACCGTATCGTCGTGGGTATTGATGCGATTGATGGGTATGTTGCTGTTGAAGGATGGGCAGAAAAATCGACGATGAAAGCAACTGATTTAGCCAAAGCATTTGCAGACGCTGGCGTTGAAGCAATTATTTGTACTGATGTAGGACGTGATGGTATGTTAAGTGGGGTTAATGTCGATTTTACACTCTCTATTGCGGATGCTTCAGGTATTGCTACGATTGCCAGTGGAGGATTGAAAAATTTGGACGATATAGTAGCATTGCAAGAGACTCAAAAAGTTTCAGGGGTCATTGTTGGTAAAGCCTTTTATGAGGGAACGTTAGATTTGCCAGAAGCATTTGATTTTCTCGCTAAAAACGTGCTTTAAACTAAGTTCAAACTAAAGTTCGTTAGAATTTAAAGATAGTCAATAACACATAACAACAAAGGAGTGACATTGAAGCTGCTTGTAGTAGATGATAGCTCAACAATGCGCCGTATAATCAAAAATACTTTACAAAGACTCGGATATGATGATGTTCTTGAAGCAGAGCACGGCGTGGAAGCATGGCAGATTATGGAAAGAACGCCTGATATTAATGTCTTGATTACTGACTGGAACATGCCTGAAATGAACGGATTGGATTTGGTTCGTAAAGTAAGAGCCGAAAAGAAGTATGAAAGTATGCCCATCATTATGGTTACAACAGAGGGTGGAAAAGCAGAAGTAATTACCGCACTTAAAGCGGGAGTAAATAACTATATTGTTAAGCCATTTACGCCTCAAGTGCTCAAAGAGAAACTTGAGGATGTTTTAGGTTAAAATGAAGCAAACCTATAATGAACTTTATATAACCCCCAGTGAGGAGTATTCACTTTTTCTTGATTTGATAATGAGCCTCAGTGATGAGGCTATTGAAGAACTAGATGGTTCGATTATTTTACGCAGTGAAGATGATTTGGAAATGGTTCGTTTTGGAGCGGAGGCTTTTGCTAAAGAACTCTCTTGCGTGCTTGGTAAAGAAATTAGAGTTGAGACGAGATTGTGTGTTAAAGAGAATGAAGATTGGATTGCGCAATATCGTCATTCTATTCAGCCTTTGTCTGTCAATAATTTTTATATTCATCCTAGTTGGCTACCAGACGAAGTAAATAAAAAAAATATCATTATTGATCCTGCACTTGCTTTTGGCTCGGGTCATCATGAAACAACCTATGGTTGTTTATTGCTTTTACAAAAGTATGTTAGGGAAAATATGACACTTCTGGATGTTGGATGTGGAAGTGGGATTTTAAGCATTGCTGCACGTAAATGTGGTGCTATTGTTGATTTATGTGACACGGACGAGCAAGCAACGCAGAGTGCAAAAGAAAATTTTATGCTTAATCATGAAGATTTTCATCGTATGTGGACAGGCTCCGTTCAAAAACGTGAGCGTGAATATGATGTTGTTGTTGCTAATATTATTGCGGATGTATTAATTATGCTTTCAAGTGATTTAACAAAAGCAGTGAAAGAGGGGGGGCTTCTCATTCTCTCTGGTATTTTAGATAAATATGTTGATAAGGTTGAAAATAAATTTTCTTCAATGAAATTGGTGGAGAAGTATCAAAAAGAAGAGTGGTTTACACTCGTGCTACAAAGGAACTAGATGAGTCAGAATAACCCAAATAGAGATAATAAAAACGAAAAAAAGAACAATTTTTTTAATCAAAATCCATTATTAATGTTTGCTATTTTTGCTATTGTCATTATTTTAGTGTTTAAAAATTTTACAGCTATGTCAGATAGTGGTATGGAAGCAGGATTTGGAACACAAAATAGTGCAACAAAAAATATTAGCTATTATGAACTGAAAGAGTTAATTAAAAATGGTCAAATCAGTTATGTTGCGATTGGACAAACGACGATAAAGGCCTTTTCAACCACGGGTGCACAAAAAACTGTTTATATGGTTAAAAAAGTGGGGGAAGATAGTACTTTTATTCCATTAATGGACGAGAAAAAAGTCGGTTATGGTGGATATAATGAATCCAATATTTTAACAGAAATTCTTTTTTCATGGGTGTTGCCTGTGTTTATTTTCTTTGGAATTTGGATGTTTTTAGCTAATAAAATGCAGAAAAATATGGGTGGTGGTATTCTTGGAATGGGAAGCAGTAAAAAGCTTGTCAATTCTGAAAAACCAAAAGTAAAATTTCAAGATGTTGCAGGTGTAGAAGAAGCAAAAGAGGAAGTTAAAGAAATTGTCGATTTTCTAAAATTTCCTGATCGTTATATGAGCCTTGGTGCTAAGATTCCTAAGGGTGTTCTTTTAGTGGGACCTCCGGGTACAGGTAAGACGTTACTTGCTAAAGCGGTTGCGGGAGAGGCAAGTGTACCATTCTTTTCTGTTTCAGGTTCAAGTTTCATTGAGATGTTTGTAGGTGTGGGTGCAAGTCGTGTAAGAGATTTGTTTGAAAATGCTAAAAAAGAGGCTCCGGCTATTGTTTTTATTGATGAAATTGATGCGATTGGTAAAAGTAGAGCTGCGAATGGTATGATGGGTGGAAATGATGAGAGAGAGCAAACACTCAATCAACTTCTTGCAGAGATGGATGGTTTTAGCTCCGATAAATCACCTGTTATTGTTCTCGCTGCAACCAATCGACCTGAAGTCTTGGATGCTGCTCTTTTGCGACCAGGTCGTTTTGATAGGCAAGTTTTAGTTGATAAACCTGATTTTCAAGGTAGAAAAGATATTTTAAAAGTACATAGTGCTGATATTAAATTGGATAAAAATATTGATTTAGAAGAGATTGCTCGTTTAACTGCGGGTCTTGCGGGTGCTGATTTGGCAAATATTATTAATGAAGCAGCCCTTTTGGGTGGGCGAAAAAATAAAACCCATGTAGAACAGATTGACCTTGTGGAAGCTGTGGAGCGAGCTATTGCTGGTTTGGAGAAAAAGAGTCGTAGAATTAATCCAAAAGAAAAGCGTATTGTTGCTTACCATGAAAGTGGGCATGCTCTCATTGCTGAAACAACAGAGGGTGCAAAAAAAGTTTCTAAGGTTTCTATTATTCCTAGAGGACTTGCAGCCCTTGGATATACTCTTAATACGCCAGAAGAGAATAAATTTTTAATGCAAAAACATGAGTTGATAGCTGAAGTAGATGTTCTCTTAGGCGGACGTGCAGCGGAAGATGTTTTCTTAGGTGAAATCTCAACGGGTGCGGGGAATGATTTAGAACGTGCAACAGATATTATTAAAGCGATGGTAAGCTTGTATGGTATGAGTGATGTTGCTGGATTAATGGTGCTCGAAAAACAACGTAATACTTTTTTAAATGGTGGAACGACCAAAGATTATAGTGATAAAATGGCTGAAAAACTAGATGAGCACATTAAAAAAGCATTGCAAGAGCGTTATGAAATTGTCAAAGCACGTTTAGTTGAGTACCGTGAGTGTATTGAACGTATTGTCTCAAAATTGACAGAAGTTGAAACCATGGATGGAGAACAATTAAGAGGAATTATTAAGGCTTATGAAGAAGAATTTAAAATAGCTTCATATGCAACACCGACACTTTCTTCAGAAGAGAATTCTAATAGTGATGCACAGTAATTATACAACGACACATGTTATAGCAAAAGAGGGCTGGAACCAGATTGTTTTTTCATTTATGGTTTTTCTTCTTTCTTATGCTATTTCATGTTTGCCGTGGCTTTTTTTTCTGGTTTTTTTGGGGACAATTTTTGTATATCGTAATCCTGAGCGCATTGCAGAAGAGAGTGATGGCTTATGTTTGCTAGCACCGATGGACGGTAAAATTACAAAAATTGCAAAAGTAGATTTAAAAGACAAAAGTGAAGTTTTATGTGTTGTTATTCGAAAATCATTTTTCAATGTAGGGATTCTTCGTACTCCTATAAATATGGAAGTAGGAGAGGTTAAAAATCGATTTGGACTTTTTATGCCATCATCTTCATCTCTTTTTTCGAACTTGTGTGAGCGAAAAACTTTTACATGTAAGAATAAATTTGCTTCTTTTAAAATGGTTATAAGTGCGGGACGTTTTAGTCAAAAAATTATCTTTTTTCGAAAATTAGGAATGTTTAAAGCCAATGAACGTTTTGGATTTTTAAGAGATGGTGAAATTGCTCTTTTACTACCACTTGATACGCGTATTAAAGTTTCATTAAACAGCGATGTCAAAGCAGGGGAAAGTGTTTTGGGTTATCTTGCATATAAGGAAAGTAATGACAAATAATAGCAATAAACTTCAATTAATCTATATTTTTCCTAATCTCTTTACTGCGGCTAGTGCTTTTTTAGGGGTTATTAGTATTTTAGCATCAGCTAATGGTCATTTTGAAAAGGCTGCTATTTATATTTTGCTCTCTTTAATTTTTGATGGACTTGATGGAAGAGTAGCTCGTTTAACCAATGCCACCAGTAAATTTGGTGCAGAGTTTGACTCTTTAGCAGATATTGTCGCTTTTGGTGTCGCTCCTGCTATGCTTTTTTATTTTAGTGTGGGGCATATGTATGGAAAAGTTGGTTCACTGTTATGTGCAATGTATGTTGTTTTTGGGGCTATTCGATTGGCTCGTTTTAATATTATGATTGGAGTGAGCGAGCCTTCTGTCTTCATTGGAGTTCCTATACCAACGGCGGCTGTCGTTCTAGCTATGTGGATTTTATTTTACGGTGAATACAGTATGTTAAAAGGTATTGAATGGGTTTTATTGGTTGGCATTGGTTTGCTTTCTTTTTTGATGGTGAGCAATATTCGTTACCCAAGTTTTAAAAAAATTGATTTAAAAAAAGCACATTTGATTAAAATTTTAGTTTATTTAATTATTGTTTTTTCATTGCTGTATGTCTATCCCATTGAAGTAGGCACAGCATTAATTACTGCTTATTTAGTTTATGGATTGGTACGAGGAATTTATACATTTTTCGTTGCCAAATTTCATAAAAATTTAGTATAATACACCAACTTTGAGGTAAATGAAGATCGTTTACCTCACCTATTTTATAAAGGAGAAGCGATGAATAGCGTAGATATAGGCATTATGAAATCAATCAAAATTTTACCCAAAATAGAGATTAAAAACGCTCTCCTGCAACCCCTCCTCTCCCTCTAACTCTTTTTTTCATTTTTTAAAATATTGCTAAATAGAATATAACTAAGGAACAACAATGAAGAACAATAAAATTATTATTTTTGATACCACGTTGCGTGATGGAGAACAAAGCCCTGGTGCTTCGATGAATACAGAAGAAAAAATTCAAATCGCTTTGCAACTTCAAAAATTAGGGGTTGATGTGATAGAAGCAGGTTTTGCAGCGGCCAGTCCTGGTGATTTTGATGCGATTTCTCGTATCGCTGAAGCGGTCACGAAAAGTCGTATTTGTTCACTGGCTCGTGCATTGGAAAAAGATATCAAAGCAGCAGGTGAAGCAGTTTCTAAAGCAAAAATGAATCGTATCCATACGTTTATTGCGACCAGTCCTATTCACATGGAATACAAACTTAAAATGACACCCGATCAAGTGATTAAAAAAGCGGTTGAGGCTGTTCAGTATGCTAAAACCTTTTGTGAGGATGTTGAGTTTAGTTGTGAAGATGCTGGGCGTAGTGAAGTGAGTTTTATGAAAGAAGTTTTAGATGCGGTCATCAACGCAGGAGCTACTACGCTTAATATCCCTGATACTGTAGGCTATCGTTTGCCAACGGAAATGGGGGCTATTATTAAATCTTTGCATGATTTTGTGGGAGATAGAGCGATTATTTCGGTACACAATCATAATGATTTAGGCTTAGCCGTTGCTAACTCTTTAGCGTGTATTGAAAATGGCGCACGTCAGGTGGAGTGTACCATTAATGGTTTGGGTGAGAGAGCGGGAAACGCGGCATTAGAAGAGATCGTCATGTCGCTTCGCACACGTAAAGATCATTTTAGTGGTTATGAGACCAATATCAACATCAAAGAGATTTACCCAACCAGCAAATTGGTCTCATCCATCACAGGTATTGAGCCTCAGCCTAATAAAGCAATTGTAGGGAAAAATGCTTTCTCTCATGAGAGTGGTATTCATCAAGATGGTGTTTTAAAACACACGCAAACCTATGAAATTATGAGTGCGAAAGACATCGGCTTAGATAAGAATTCTATTGTTCTTGGAAAACATTCAGGTCGTCATGCCTTTAAAGATAAATTGAGTAGTTTGGGATATGAACTAAAAGATGAAGAGGTTAATGAAGCGTTTGAGCGATTTAAAATTTTAGCGGATCAGAAAAAAGAGATTTTTGATGACGATTTGCGTGCGTTGGTTGCAGATGAAATTACAAAAATTCCTCAAGTATTTGATTTGGTTCGTTTACAGCTTTCAGATTGCTCTCCTGGAGGACTCCCAAGTGCAGCGGTGACAATTAGCCATGAAGGAAAAGAAATTACTGATGCTGCTATTGGAAATGGAACGATGGATGCTATCTTTAAAGTGATTGACCGTGTTTGCGGTGTGAGTGGTGAACTCAAAGATTATAAAGTGGATGCGGTTTCTCAAGGTAAAGATGCTATGGCGAGGGTATTAGTTAAGGTTGTTTTTGATGAGAGTAAACCAGCAATTATGGGGCATGGCTTAAGTGTGGATACAATGTTAGCAACTGCTAAAGCATATATTGGAGCATTGAACAGTTATATGTCAATGAAAGAGAGTTTGCGAACGATTCATCACACAAGCAAAGAGGGAATCTAGGTATTTTTCTTTTTACATGTAAAGATGAAAATCTTTACATGTAAAGCTATTTAACAATGTTAAAACTAAAGTAGCGTGAACTAAAACCACTATTTCCAATACTTCGATATTGAACACTTGCGGCTTCAAAATTTCCAATTTCTTGATATAACAAACCTAGAGCATAGCGACTCTCTGGATTGGTAGGATCTGTTAATTTAGAGAGTTCGAGCAAAGCAATCGCATTTTCACTATGCCCTGCGCCAATGGCCGCAACAGAAGCTAGAAAAATGGTATGGGTATCTTTTTTCTTATAATCATCAATCAGTTTATTGTAAAGGGTAAATGCTTCTTCAAAATGGTTAGTATAAATTTCCATAAAAGCGACTGTTTGCATAATAGAAGGAATATCCTCGAGTTCTTCCTCCATTTTGGCTTTTACGCTATCACGTTTTTGGTGGAGTAGTCCTCCAATTTGCAATAATTTTATATATTGTTCTTTCACAATTTTAGGGCCATAATAAAATGCATCATAATCAAGAGAGAGCTTGTTAAACTCCATCTGAACAGCTTTAGCGTAATTTTTAACATTTTGTTTTTGATGCTTAACATTGAAAGAAATGATGTTTGCCATAATATCTTTGGGTAAAAGTGCTTGAAGTTTTTGTGAATTTTGCCTGTAACTGCGTTCATTACTTAATTTTTGTGAAGCGATAATATTTAAAATAAGACTCAAGGGATTATCATCTTTTTCCATTTCTAGCCATCGTGTAAGTGAAAAATGGTTTCCATCGCTTAGATAAATGAGGGATATATAAAGATTTTCTTTTTCCAAACTTTGATTGTGAGAAAGACTCTCTTTAACATCTTCTGAAAGTTTGGTGACATCTTTGCCAATAAGATTTCCACTCATGATAGCAAAAACACCTGCTAGATAGTTATTGTTGTCAAGATGGTAACTTTTTGAGAAATTTTTATAGGCATTAGCATAATCACCTATTTGTGCATTTGTCAGTGCTAGATTGTAATGTAAAATAGAGTGATTTTTATACTCTTCGACCATTTGTGAAAAAATATCATTGGCTTCATAAACATGAAAACTGAGAGCTTTTTTAATACCTTTACTAATGGCAATATTGACTTTAGAAATAGTAGAACTTGCTTTTAAATAGGAAAGTGCTGGACCTATTTCATCGATAAAAATATTCATACTTCCTTTTCGAATATAATCAATCGTCTGTTTGGCATCAAATACCTTATAAGGGGCATAGTAAAAGAGAAGATTATAGATATTTTCATTGTTAAAGAAAAGTTCTTTTTCAAATTCAGCTTGTGCTGTTTGAACATCAAAGAGTGAAGGTTTTAAAATAGTATGCATTTTGTAAATGGCTTTTGCATCAGGCGTGTTGATTTTATAGACCTCATTGATAAGTGAAGCGGTGTTTTTCAGGTTTCCAAGCTTGTTTTCAACCATTGAAAGGGCTATTTTTATTTGAGAATTTTCAGGATTATTTTGTAAGGATTTAAGTAAATGAGATTTTGCGGTTTGATAATTACCTGTTTTGGCATATAAAAGCCCTAGTGTAAAATAGTCACTCTCTTGTTTGACGCTTTCAAGCGTTGAGAGTGATAGTGTATTGTGGTTTAAGGAGGCCAAGATTTTAGAAGCCAAATAGGTTTGATCTTCTTTATAAAACTCCATATCAGGATGGCGAATAGCACTAAGAGCTTCATGGTAAAAATTTTTATAATAATGTACCAATCCCACATAATATGAATATAAAGGAGCATTGCTCTCTTCTGGTAGATACGCAAATGCTAGGTCAATATAGTATGCAAACAGTTTGTCATCTTTAAGTTCTAAAGCACACACTGCCGCATTAATAGCACTGATACACCGATGTTCTTTATTTTGAATCGCTTTTTTAAATGCTTCAAGTGCTTCTGGAAAATTTTGTTCTTTTAATTTGGCCACACCGATGTTATAAAATGAGATAGCTTCATTAAACGTGGCTATTTTTTCATAGATTTTAAGTGCTTCATCTTTATTTCCTTGCTCATAAAGTAAGTGAGCTTTTTTAATCAAACTATCTAATTTTGATGGAGAAAATTGTTCTTTAATGTAAGGTTTTTCTTCTTCTTTTTCGATAACGGTAGGTGTTATGGGCGTCTCTTTTTTTGAATTTAAAATAAGAAGAAGAGCTACAACAATACCTAGAAGAAGAATAACACCCGCAATGAGTAAAATAAGTAACTTCTTTTTAGATTTTTGTTGTATGAACTCTTGATTGAGGGGAAGAACTTCAGACGCGGTTATTTCATCTGTGCGTTCTTCTTCAATAGGTGCAAAACTCTCTTCTGTATCATTAGAAGAGGCATCCGCTTCAAGAATAATAACTTCTTCTTCTGCCATCTTACATGTACTTTTTTAAGACTTCAGGAATGGCAACACTGCCATCTTCTTGTTGGTAATTTTCCATAATGGCGATGAGTGTGCGACCCACGGCTAAAGAAGAGCCATTGAGCGTGTGTACTAAACGGTTTTTACCCTCATCTTTAAAGCGAATTTTAGCTCGTCTGGCTTGAAAGTCGAAGGTATTAGAGACAGAGCTAATTTCACGGTAACGGTTTTGCCCTGGAAGCCAGACTTCCAAATCCACCGTTTTTGCAGCACTAAAGCCCAAATCTCCACCACAAAGCATCAAGTGACGGTGCGGGAGACCTAAGGAGCTAAGTAAATCAGAAGCACATGAAAGCATCTCTTCAAAAACCGTTTCGCTCTGTTCTGGTGTGGTAATTGAAACCAACTCTACTTTATCAAACTGGTGCTGGCGAATCATACCTCTTGTATCTTTTCCCGCACTGCCTGCTTCTTTTCGAAAACATGCAGAATAGGCAGTCATTTTAAGAGGGAGTTCTTCTTTGCTTAGAATTTCATCTCTAAAAAGGTTGGTGACAGGCACTTCAGCGGTAGGAATCAAAAAGAGCTCTTCACCATCAATTTTAAAGAGGTCATCTTCAAATTTAGGGAGTTGTCCTGTTCCCATCAGCGTTTCACGGTTGACAATGTAAGGAACGGCTACCTCATGAAAACCACGGCTTCGGTTAAAATCAAGCATATAGTTAATGAGCGCTCGCTCTAATCTGGCAGCGTCATTTTTTAAAACACTAAAACGGCTTTTGGCAAGTTTTACACCTCTCTCAAAGTCAATCCAGTTTTGTTTACTATCAATATCCCAATGCTCTTTGGGAGTAAAGGAAAACGTTTTAGGTTCAAGCACACGTTTAAGTTCCACGTTGTCATTTTCATCTTCACCTTCAGGAACAAAAGAAGAGGGCATATTCGGAATAATGGTCGCTAGTGCTTCAAGCTTCTCTTCTAAGGCACGAACCACCTCCGTTTTCTCAGCGATTTTTTCTTTGTTTAAAGAAAGCTCTGCTTTAAGCGCTCCCACATCTTTGCCTTCTTTGGCATAAACCCCAAAGAGTTTGCTTTTAGCATTTTGTTCCGCTTGGAGTGGCTCTAAAACAAGACGCACACTTTTAAGTTCCAATGAAATAGCACGAAGTTCTTCCAAAAGGCTCTCATCTACTTTTTTCTTTCTGAGCGCTGTGGCAACAGTATCAAAATCATTTTGAATCAGTTTAATATCTAGCATACGTTTCCTTAACGGTAAATTCCAACAAGATTACGAATCATATCCATTTTTGCAGAAGCAATGTGACGTGCTTTAGCGGCACCTTCATCAAGAATGGCGATGACTTCCTCTTTATGCGCTACATAGTAGGCTCTTTTTTCACGAGCAGGTGCAAAATAGTCCCAAATCAGACCATTGAGGTAAGCTTTAAAATGCCCATACCCTTCACCGCCCTTTTGGTAGCGCACTTTGAGTGCTTCTAGTTCGTCATTTTCTAAAAAGAGTTTAGCTAGAGCGTACACGTTACATGTAAAAGGATTTTTAGGCTCTTCCATCGGCGTTGAGTCGGTTACAATACGAGAAGTTGCTTTTTTAAGCTCTTTCTCACTGCAAAAAATATCAATGGTATTGCCATAACTTTTACTCATTTTTGCCCCATCAAGTCCGGGGACAGTGGCGACGTTTTCATCGACTTTAAATTCGGGTACTTTAAAAATATCACCAAAATCGTTATTAAATTTAATGGCGATGTCACGGGTAATTTCAACGTGTTGGATTTGGTCTTTTCCCACAGGGATCACTTCTGAGTCATAGAGCAAAATATCCGCAGCCATTAAAACAGGATAGGAAAATAAAGAGTGATTGGCAGCAATGCCTTTGGCGACTTTGTCTTTGTAGCTATGGGCTCTCTCTAAAAGTCCCATCGGCGTATAGCCTGAGAGTATCCAGTAGAGTTCTAGTACTTCTTTGACATCAGATTGTGCCCAAAAGGTGACCTTGGTGTGATCAATGCCTAAAGAGAGAAAATTAATCGCCGCATCAAGCGTATTATGCTTAAGTGCCTCGCCATCTTTTAAAGAGGTGAGGGCGTGGTAATTGGCGATGAAGATAAATAAATCACTTTTTTCTTGAAGGTCAATCATCTGTTTAATCGCACCAAAATAGTTTCCTATATGCAGTGCACCTGAGGGTTGAATTCCTGTTAATACTCTCATAAATCTATCCTACTCTTTCTCTTTTTTCTCTTTTAAATTGAGTAACATAATTAAATCCCGTACGATATCATTCACACTGCGTTCTTCTACATCGATGATGATATCGGCTTTGGATTCATATAAAGAAGAACGTTCATTAAATAAAGCTCTTGCTTTAGCTTCGTTGGTAAGCAAAGGACGTTTTGCAAGTTTTAAGTTAGCATTTTCATGTTCTTTTAAACGTTTTAAAATACCATCAAAAGAGGAACGCAGGTAAACAATTGTACCCATACGATCTAGATTATCGACTTTAAAAAAACCACCACCTGTCGAGATAATGGCATTTTTGACATTTTTTTCTAACCATTTAGCCGTTTTTTTCTCTAATTTACGGAAGTAAGCTTCGCCATCTGTTTCAAAGATGGCTTTGATTTTTCGGTTTTCCATACTTTCGATTAAATCATCTGTATCTAAACCAAAACATTTGGTTTTTTTAATGAGTGCTCGTGCAATGGTTCCTTTGCCAACACCCATAAAACCGATAAAAACGATATTTTTATTCTTAAGATTCTTCACCGCTATTTTCCTGTTCATTGTCCCTCTCCCCTTTAGCACGAGGATAGAGCAAAATCGGTGATCC
>RZYK01000262.1 GCA_009930355.1 Campylobacterota bacterium
GGACGGCTCTCTTCGTGAATCTCAATTGGTTCTAGTCGTGTCATCTTCTTCCACCTCATCATAAATCTCAACATCTAAAGCCAAAGACTTCAACTCATTCGTTAAAACATAGAATGTTTCAGGAATTCCTGTTTGTGGTACATTTTCACCACGTGTTAGCGCTTTATAGGCTAGAATACGTCCTTCAACATCATCAGACTTAACGGTTAACATCTCTCTTAGGGTATGTGCAGCACCGTATGCCTCAAGCGCCCAAACCTCCATCTCACCAAATCGTTGTCCACCAAAAAGTGCTTTACCACCCACTGGTTGCTGTGTAACGAGTGAGTATGGTCCTGTACTTCGTGCATGAACTTTTTCGTCAACTAAGTGGTGCAGTTTTAACATGTACATGTAACCCACGTTGACTTTTTCATGCATTTTTTGACCTGTCATACCATCGTATAAATGTGTTTTCCCATCGGTATCTATTTTTGCCATCTCAAAGAGTGTATCAAATTCTTCAATATTGACACCTTCAAAAATTGGACTTGCAAATTTAACGCCTTTGCTCCAATCTCTTGCAAAAATTAATAATTGCTCATCCCCTATTTTATCAATGAAGTTTCTTGCATCCATCAGTTTAGCAACATCTGCTATTGCAATCATTTTTTCACGAAGTGATTTAATCCAATCACCTTGCTTTTCTTTAAAGATTTCTTCAATTTGATTACCTAAACGTTTACCAACAAGTCCTAAGTGAACCTCAAGAATTTGTCCGATGTTCATACGACTTGGAACACCCAATGGATTAAGAACAATGTCTACAATCTCACCATTGGCAAGGTAAGGCATATCTACTTCACGGACAATATTAGAGACAATACCTTTATTTCCATGACGCCCTGCCATTTTATCGCCCACTTTGAGTTTACGTTTGGTTGCAACATACACTTTTACAAGCTTGACAACACCACTTGGTAAAATATCATCTTTTTCAATGATATTGAGTTTTTCATCGTGTACTTCTTTAAGCTTTTTCTTCTCGTTTTGAAAATAAGCTTTAAGATCTTTATAGTCATCTTGTACATCATTTGAAAATGCTTTAACAATAGAATTAATAGAAAAACGATTCACATTTTGAAGATCTTCTGCTTTAATAAAATCACCTTTTTTATAGTTGTTTTTACTAATTTCTTGATCTTCTTGCAATGCGTTTTTAAGCAATAATGCATTGATTCTAAGCATTTCTTCACGGTCTAACATCAAAAGTTTATCATGATGTTCACGATCTAAAATCTCTTTTTCCTGCTCGTATGCTTGAACAGCACGTGGATCTTTGTCATAGCCTTTTTTGGTGAAGATTTTGACATCAACAACAATACCCTCTAATGAAGGCGTTGCATACAATGATTTATTAACAACATGACCTGCTTTTTCACCAAAAATTGCACGTAAAAGCCTTTCCTCAGGCGTTGGTTTTACTTCACCTTTTGGTGAAACTTTACCCACCAAAATCATACCAGGCGTAATATAAGTACCTACTTTTACAATACCACTATCATCAAGATGTGCTAATTCTTCTTCTTTAACGTTTGGAATATCTTTAGTAATCTCTTCAACGCCATCTTTAAGTTCGCGTGCTTCGATTTCTTTTTCATAAATATGAACGCTTGTAAAAGCATCTTCACGAATCATTCTCTCGCTAATGACAATCGCATCTTCATAGTTATAACCATTCCAAGGCATAAAGGCAACCATAGCATTTTTACCAATAGCAAGTTCACCTTGATCCATACTTGGACCATCGGCAATTACGCCACCAGCCTCTACCATATCACCTTTTCGTACAATCACTTTTTGTGTAAAGGTTGTATTTTGATTGGTTCTAAGATTTTTTTGAAGTGCGTAATGGTCAATAAATGCACCATTTTCATCTTCACCTAAAATATAAACATTTTTATTATCAACCTTCTCAATAATACCTGCACGTCTTGCTTTAATAGCTTCCCATGAATCACGAGCAGCAATTTTTTCAACACCTGTTCCTACGATTGGAGCATCTGATTTTACTAAAGGTACTGCTTGGCGTTGCATGTTTGAACCCATCAATGCACGGTTCGCATCATCGTGTTCCAAGAAAGGAATCAATGATGCTGCAACACCTGCAATCATCATAGAAGAAAGGTCAATTAAATCAACTTTTTCTTTTTCAATCAATACAGTCTCACCATCAACACGTACTTCAATCAAATCTTCTACAATTTCATTGTTTTCATTAATCTTAGTACTCGCAGGGGCAATAACCAATCCCTCTTCTTGTGTTGCTGTAATATAAATAATTTCATCTGTAATGCGAGCATTTTCAACTTTACGGTATGGTGCTTCTACAAAACCCAAATCATTTACTTTTGCATACATTGAAAGGGTATTGATCAAACCAATATTTTGACCTTCTGGTGTTTCAACAGGACAAATTCTTCCATAATGTGTTGGATGAACGTCACGCACTTCAAAACCAGCACGTTCTTTAACCAAACCACCTTCACCAAGAGCTGAAAGTCTTCTTTTATGCGTAATTTCACTTAGAGGATTCGTTTGATCCATAAATTGAGATAGCTGCCCGCTTGAGAAAAACTCAGCAACAGCAGAGGTAATCATTTTTGAATTAATCAAATCATGGGGCATTAATTCTTCAACATTACCACTAAGTGCTGT
>RZYK01000002.1 GCA_009930355.1 Campylobacterota bacterium
TTAGCCATTCACTTTGAGGGACGGCTTGATGATGCATTAAACTTATGATACAATTTTAGGAATTATCCGATGCTGACACAGAATCTTGAACACTACCTTAGTTTTAGCTATTTTTGTAGATTTTGCTTTAAAGAGTCCCCCTTTGATTATTATATCTTTGATTGTTCTTATCTTAACAAGAGGAGCTATTAGTATATTTTACTCCGCAATTTCACCAGTTTCTGCTGCATTTGTAGCAGATAAAGTAGAACCAAAACTAAGATCAAATTATATGGCAAAACTAGGAGCAGCAAACGGTATGGGGATGATTTTTGGTCCTATTGCTGGGGGTGCTTTAGCTATTTATGGTCTTGAAACACCACTTTATACTTTTGCTATATTACCTTTTATAGCTGCTATAGTTTTGTACTTTAGTATTGAGAGAGTTCCAAAAATACATATCGAAAAAGAGATAGAAACTAAGTTTCTTGATAAAAGACTTTTTATCCCTATATTTTCTACTTTTTTAACAATGTTTGCATTTATGACAATTAATTCTTGTTTGGGATTTTTTGCACTTGATATTTTTAGATTAGATGACCTCGAAGCTGCAAAAGCGACAGGATATATTTTGGGAATTATGGGATTTACTCTTATCATAGCTCAAATAATAGTTACCAAAATAACAACCATTCAACCACAAACTTTTATGAAATTAGGAACTATCCTTTCCGCTATTGGAATAATTGGAATGGCATACGCTTTTAATATGTGGGTTTCTTTATTGTTTTCATCAATATTTGGTCTTGGTATGGGATTATTATTTCCATCCATTATGTCAATTACCGCAAATTCAGTAAAAGCTCATGAACAAGGATATGCAGCAGGAACTGTATCTTCAGCCAAAGGGATAGGGATGATTTTTGGTCCATTGGTAAGTACTGCTTTATATGGATTTTCTAGTTCACTCCCTTTTGTATTTAGTGGATTGCTTTTTTTTATATTGTTGTTTTTAATTTATAGGAAACTTGATGTTTGAAGTTTTTGTTTTAGCAATTGCCCTTAGTATGGATGCTCTTGCTGTTTCTATTGGCGTGGGTATAAAAGAGAGAAAAAGTATCAAAATGGTAGCCTTGAAATCGGCATTATTCTTTGGCTTTTTTCAAGCTTTAATGCCCCTTATTGGATATTTTGGTAGTCAAAGTATTCAAGAATATATTAGTGGATATGATAAGGCAATAAGCTTTGCATTTCTTTTGTTTATAGGCGTGAAAATGATGTATGAATCCTATCAAGACAAAATAGAATACACCATACAACGTATCTCAAATCGTGTTATTTTTACACTAGCCATGGTAACAAGTATTGATGCTATGGTGGCAGGATTTACATTGCATTTATTTGATTTAAATCCTTTTATCTCTATCGTCATAATAGGTATAACAACTTTTGTTTTTAGTTATTTAGGTGTTTTTGTAGGTAAAACGGCTGGTTCTAAATATGAAAAAAAAGCAGAATTTATAGGCGGTGTTATTTTGATTTTCATTGGACTAAAGATTTTACAAGATTAAGAATTTAGAGGTAAGGAAAATTTTGTTCAAACTTTATTAATACTTTTGAATAGCCAGCCACTTAAACTTCAAAAAAGAGGAGGGTTGACGTGAGTCAAAAACTTAGAAATATGAGTTATATATCTTCATTGCTTGTTGCATCCATGCTACATGCAGATGCTTTTTAATGAGCCGTCTGTCAGTATTGGTGGCGGTGGGCGCAATGCTCAGCGTCTTTATTTACGAGGTATTGGGGGAACAAATCTCAATATTACCATTGATGGAGCCAAACAAGGTGGAAGTTTATATCAACATATGGGAGATATAGGTGTTTTGCCCCTGATCTTCTAAAAAGCGTTGAAATCTCAACCATCGCAGGTGCTGACAAAGGAAGTGGTGCTTTGGGTGGAAATATCGTCTTTTAAACCGTGGATGTACAAGACTTACTCAAAAAAGGTCAAGATTTAGGTGCTTCACTCAGAGTGGGTTATTTTAGTGCTTCCAAGGGATATAGTGGGGGGTACCTCAGTTTACGGAAAAGCGAGCGAGTATGTAGGTGTTTTATTTGATGTTTCAGGACTTAATCAAGCAGATTATCGAACAGGTGATGGCGATAATGCGCTTAACACGGCGGTAGGTTTGTTTTGATCGCGTATAAGCATCTTTGGTGGTTTTACGCCATGCTGATTTTATGCGTTGGCACAACTACGTCGCTTATTCAGCTACTCTTTTTTAAAGAGCTAGGTGACACTTACACGATCAAAGTGTATGAACCTTCATGGCGAGATTTTTATCGTTTTTGGAGGGGAAAAGAGAAACGTCGTTGGTTTATGCTTTTGTTGGCGTATCCTGTGTGTATCAGTGGTGCATATGGATTGATGACGCCAATTTTAGTGGATGCGGGATGGCAATTGGATCATATTGGGCTTAACATCAGCATGTTTGGCTCTTTATTGGGCATTGTGGGTGCCTTTGGTGCGGGATGGCTGATTGAACGGTTTGGTCGAAGGGTGATTTTGATTTGGACACCTTTTGCGCAGAGTATTGGTGTTTTGTTTTTGCTTTTGCCCGCTTTAGGGTATGCGCATTTTAGTTTTAGTATGTTAGCCATTGGTTCGGTGATTTTTCTTTATAGCCCTTCAGCGACGGTACTCTCCACATTGATGATGGATCATGTGGAGCATTCACCTGCTTTAGAGTATGCGATGCAACACTGTGTATTTAGTTTTTCAGGGATTCTCTCCGCAGGTGTTGCCATGAGTTTAGCGGGGAAATTTGGGTATATCAATATTATTGTGGCAACTTCACTGATAGCTGTAGCAACAAGCCTTTTCGCATGGTATGTCAGCGGTGAAGTGGTCGTAAAAAATGAACAGACAACGCATGTCAAATGCATAGTATAAGAGGGTAAAGAAGGAGAAAGTGATGAAAGAGATGAAAACGTTAATGATTGTAAATGTGTTATGTGTGGCGGCAATGATGGCATTTTTAGCGGTTGTTGGACCGATTATTCGAGCGCTTAAAATGGAAGAGTGGCATGCGGGTCTTACAGTAGCTCTTGCAGGGGTGATTTGGGTGGTGATGGCACGTTATTGGGGAAAGAAGAGTGATAAAATAGGGCGAAAGCCTGTTTTATTGTTAGGGGTTTTGGGCGTAGGGTTTTCTTATTTGCTCTTAGCCCTTTTTATTGATTATGCGCTTTTAAATGTGCCCACTCTGCTTCTCTCTTTAGTTATGCTGGTATGTGTAAGAGGCTTAATCGGTCTTTTTTACGCCGCCATTCCTGCGGTTTCTAGTGCTTTAATTGCCGATAAAGTCGATGCGCAAAGCCGTACAGGGTATATGGCAAAATTAGGCGCATCCAATGGTGTTGGCATGATTTTAGGACCAGCCCTTGGAGGATTTTTAGCGGTGTATGGCTTACAGGTTCCACTCTATACCTTTGCTATTTTGCCAATGATTGCGGCATTTCTAGTTTATAAGACGATTCCTAAAACCCCTAAACATCATGTTGAGGAGATTCCCCATCCAAAATGGAGTGATGTGAGGTTGCGTTTGCCGATGATTGCGGCATTTTTAACGATGTACAGTGTCATTACCTCTCAGGTCTGCTTAGGATTTTTTATTTTAGATACTCTAGCGTTAGAGGTAAATGAAACAGCAAAGATGACAGGTATTATTTTATCCCTGTTAGGGATTTGTTTTATCATGGCACAAGTGCTTGTCTCCAAAGTCAAAGGATGTGCCCCTCACACGTGGTTACGTCTGGGTGGAAGTATTGCAGCGCTTGGTTATGTCATGATTTCATTAAGCCATACGGTGATTCCTTTAGGACTTGGATTTTGTATCGCTACGTTTGGAATGGGATTTATTTTTCCTGCGTTTCAAGCACTTGCTGCTAACAATGTCAGTGAGCTAGAACAAGGTGCTGCTGCTGGAACGGTCTCTTCAGCACAAGGGATGGGAATGATTGTAGGACCGATGGTTAGCACTTTATTATATAAAATTGACCCCATTGTTCCTTTTGTTTTTGCTGCCATTGCCTTTGCGCTTTTAGTTTTGTTTGCATTGAGAAAAGTGCAGGTTGGAGCAGAACCCTCTTTGGTCTAAAAGAAGGTTTGTTTCATGTAAATAATATGTTTGGCAGTATTTATGAGTTCTAAATTAAAATTTCTTTAGTTTTGATAAATATTATTGATTTCATACAAAATTAAGCACAAAAAGCTTAACATTCTGATAATGGTTATTACAACAATAGAGGGCAAATGGAAAATATTAAATTAGCGGTAGATTATGGGGCGTTAGGGATTTTGCTTTTGATGAGCATTTTAGTTGTGGGGTATAGCATTGAGCGGTATTTCTTTTTTAAATCTTTACATGTAAAAGCGTATGCAACCAAAAGTAGCCTTGAGCGAGATGTTTCCAAAAATCTTACCATTATCTCTTTAATGGGTTCAAACGCTCCTTATGTTGGGCTTTTAGGAACGGTTGGGGGCATTATGGTGGTGTTTTATGACATTGGTATGAGCGGAGGCGCTTTGGATACTTCCAAAGTCATCGTAGGGCTTGCTTTAGCGTTGAAAGTAACGGCTGCTGGGCTTTTGGTGGCGATTCCTTCGACAATGATTTACGGTGGATTTATGCGAAAGGTCGATGTGGCTGTGAGTGAGTGGGAAGATGAAATCATTAAAGCGGGTTGAGGGGATTAATGTCGTTCCTTTGATCGACATTATGTTGGTTTTACTCACGATTGTTTTAACAGTTTCTTCGTTTATTGCCCTAGGAAAAATCGAAATCTCTCTGCCTCAAGCGACCAATTTTAGCAAGGTTGAGCCTAAATTTTATGAGATTGGCATTGATGCAGAGCATCAGTTCTTTGTGAATGGTGAATTAACGCCCAAAGAGGAGTTACATGTAAAGTTTGAAAGCCTCACCAAAGAAGATTCAGTGGCGGTGAGTGCGGATAAGTTAGCTGCTTATGAGGATTTTATCTATGTGATTGATTTACTCAAAGCTAAAGAAGTTGAAAAAATTGGAATGGTCGTGAATAAAAATGAATAAGATAGCGCATAAAAAAGTGGATTCAAAGGTGCTTTTTGGCGAGGAGAAGATTGTCAAAATCGTTCACAATGGTGTGGAGTATGTGCTTCGCATTACCAAAGAAGATAAACTGATTTTGACGAAGTAGAAAAGGGGTTGTTATGGCAAATGTACTGTGTCGTGTCGCACAAAGAAACACGGAGGGAAGAGCACTTTTTCTCTCCTTTGTTTTGCATGCGAGCGTTATAGGGTTTTATCTGGTGTTTATGTATCAAAAACCATCCTATATAATGCCGAGTAAAGCGATTATTTTGGAGATTTCTAGTATTGAGCGTGTGGCTCCTAAACCACTCATTCCTACGCCACCCCAGCTAGAACCTGTGGCACAGCAAGAGGTGATTAAGCCTATTGAACCTGTTAAACCTATCGAGCCTGTTAAGCCGATTGAAAAAGTGAAACCAAAACCAAAACCTATGCTCAAACCAAAACCTATTGCTGAGCCAAAGGCGTTTCAGGAAAAAGCAATGGAAGAGGCTACGCCACCACCAATGACTTCCCTAGCGAGTGAGCCTGTCGCAGCAGCACCTTCAACGGCAACAACGCCTATGACACCAAGCTCTACCAACAGTGCGGAGCCTTATGAGCGAACGGATTTTGAGATTATTCGAGATAAGGTACTCTCTCGTTTAATCTATCCTAGTGTGGCACGCCGTATGGGATGGAATGGGGTAGTGCAGGTGGAATTGGTGATTGATACCACTGGCAAGCTTCTTAGTGCAACCATTCATAAAGGTTCCAATCGCAACGTTTTAGATGAGGCGGCTTTAAGTGCTGCTTTAAAACTTCAAGGTCAACAGCTCCCTAAGCCTAAAAGTCTCAGTACCATCATCTTACCTATAGCGTTTAAACTTCGATAAGACTATAAGTGGGGCGACCCTTATGGTACTTTATTATTATTACTTCGTTAAGGTTGAGTATCTATAATTTTCTTTTATGAAACATAAAAGTTATGAGGAAGAGTGATATGCAAAAAAAGATTTGGTTTTATACGCACTGGTTGTTGGGATTGGTTGCGGGATTTATTTTGGTGATTGTGGGCGTGAGTGGGGCACTTTTGTCGTATGAAAAAGAGATTATGGGGCTTGTTAATCAGAAAAGTTTTCGCATCGAGGCAACCGCTAACGAGAAGCTCTCACCCGATGTTTTGTTAAATGCGTTTAAAGAAGCACATCCTGATTTGGTTGTGGTTGGTTTGCGTATGCTTTCTGATCCCAATGCTTCTACTGCTATTATGGTGCAAGGGGCAAAAGAGGGTGGAAAAAATATGCTCAATTATTATATTAACCCTTATAGTGCAGAGCTTTTGCCTGAGGTCAAAGGCGATGCTTTTTTTCGTGTGGTTTTAGATATACATCGAAGATTACTCTTAGGTGAGGTGGGAAAACAGATCGTTGCAGCATCCACGGTGGCGCTTTTGATACTCTCTTTTTCGGGGATTTATCTCTATTGGGGGAGTATCCGTAAGAGTTTAAAATCAAGCCTTAGCATCAACTTTAAAGCCAAAGGTAGAGGCTTTTTGTACAAATTGCACTCGGCACTTGGCTTATGGGGACTCCTGTTTTTTGTTTTAATTTCACTCACGGGACTCACATGGTCGTATGAGTGGTATAGAACCTCTTTGTACCGTATGGTTGGGGTTGAAGTGCCACAGCATGGGATGCACCATGGGGGTGGTAAGAAACGAGATTCTTCATCTATGCCATCAGGACAAAAAAATTCAATGATGGACGGGGGTACGCAAAATGCCCTGATTGCTCAAGCATGGGAGCTTTTTGAAGCCACACATAAAGGTGAGTACAGCTTTGCATTTTTCCGTTTGCCTGATGGAAAAGGGAAAGTTGATTTTACCTATTTGGATAAAAAAGCGCCTCATTCACGGGCGTTTAATACTCTCTTAATAGATGCCAAAGAGGGTAAAGTACTTTCCCATGTTCGTTATGATGATAAGCGTATGGCGGAGCAGGTGATGGGCAGTATGTTACCACTTCACAGTGGAGAGTTTTTTGGATGGGGTGGACGGTTGTTAATTTTTCTCTCAAGTTTAAGCATGGTACTTTTTGGAGTGACAGGGCTGATGCTCTATCTGGATAGACGTAAAAAAGCACGCAAAAAAGCAGCCCTTCGCGCCGCTTAGAGGCTTTTTAGATTTTTACATGTAAAGGGTAGCGTTTGTAGCGTTGCCTTTTACACAGACAAACAATAAAACGATAAAGATTATCATGTTTATAGATAATTAAGCTACTTCTATCTATACTATCATCTCTATTTATGATACAGCCAGCCACATTCTTTAGCCAGCCACTATCTTCTACTTTTTAAAAAACAGGATATTTACCGTTTTACATGTAAAGATTCCTAAGGAGATTGTATGCGAAAAAAAGGCGTTTTAGGGCTTAGTTTGGTGGCATCTTTATGTCTGCTTCCTGAGGGTATGTTAGCCGATGCTTTTATTACCTTAGAGAGTGTGACTTTGATGGAAGAGTCTTTGAGTGGCATTGGCGAAGCCAAAGTGATTTCCAAAGAGAGTTTGGAAAAAACACAAGCCAAAGAGATGAAAGAGGTCTTTAAAAATGAGCCTTCCGTCTCGGTAGGCGGTGGGGCGAGAAATGCTCAAAGGGTTTATCTACGAGGTATTGAGGGAAATAATCTTAACATTACCATTGATGGCGCAAAGCAAGGTGGAAGTTTGTTTCAGCACATGGGTGATGTGGGGAGCATTGACCCCTCTTTGCTTAAAAGTGTTGAGGTTTCAACCATTGCAGGTGCGGATAAGGGCAATGGGGCACTGGGTGGAAGCATCGCCTTTGAAACAGTGGATGCGCAAGATTTACTTCAAGAGGGGCAAGAGCTAGGAGCGACGCTTCGAGGTGGTTACTACACTGCTTCTGATGGTGTGCGTGGTGGAACTTCCGTGTATGGCAAAAGCGGGCACGTGGGCATTTTGCTCGATCTCTCAGGCGTAAATCAAGACGATTACCGCACAGGTGAGGGTGGTGATGCGGATAATACTGCTGTTAAAGATCGAAACTACTTTTTAAAAGCCAGTTTGCTGGATTATTATGATCATAGTTTAAAACTTGGAGCGACGCATACGACCAACGATGGGCATTATATTGCAGGCAGTTCTGGAAGCGATATGGGTGTACCAGATCCAAATGCGGCGACCAGTCATATCATCACGACACGTGATACCTATACCCTTGATTATCGTTACAATCCCAATAGCGATTGGATTGATCTTAAAACCAATCTTTACTATAACGACCGCAATTATGACAATAAAACCAGTAATACCGATGTCACCAGTCAAAATTATGGTGGAAATATCAAAAACAGTTTTGGTTTTGCAACAGGAGATTTGAACCATTTTTATAGCGTAGGAATGGATTATGACATTGAAGATGGTGTGACTAAAACAACTTCTGGGGATATTACCAATACCTCAAAAACATTAGGCGCTTTTGTTCAAGGTGGCTCTAATTACAAAATTGCCACGTTGCGCTATGGCGTCCGTTTGGATGAATATTCCATTGAGTATGGACCTAGCAATGAAGTGACAGGGCATGAATTTTCCCCCAATGTTGGTTTAGATGTTGAACTTTTTGAAGGGCTAACCGCTTTTACCAATTACAGTGAGGCGATTAAAATCGGCAGTGTTATTCCTGTGCAATGGCTCTCTAACGCCAATGCAGCAACCACCTTTAATAGCACGTTAAATGGCGATTTGGAGCCTGAGAGTTCTAAGCAGATGGAAGGGGGACTCCGCTATAAAACTAAAAACCTTTTGGCAGATACAGACAGTATCGTCTTAGGTATGAGCCTCTTTAAAACAACGATTTCAGATTTAATTTCCAAAAATCCAGCAGGTGGTCCTACTATCACAAATATTTATAACAGCGATGTGGATGTTATCTCCAAAGGCTATGAACTTAAAGCCTCGTATGCCCTTGCTCCGTTTAAAACCTCGCTCAGCTTTTTACATGCTAATGTGGAGGATGAAAACGGTGTTGCCATTTTAAGCAGACGTATTGCGGGTTCTGTAGGCGATACCTTTATTTGGGATAATTCATGGCGCATTAACCCCCAGTTTGCTCTAGGCTATACGCTGACGTCTGTGGGGAAATTGGACGATGAGATTAAGCGGGATAGTTATGTGGTGCATGACCTCTCTTTGGAGTATAAACCTGCATCTTTGAAAAATTTAACGCTTTATTTTGCCATCAACAACCTCTTTGACAAAGAGTATTACGCACAAACATCATTTGAAAGCGGTGATACTTTGGTTGAAGAAGCGGGGCGTGATTTTAGAGCCTCATTTAAATACGTATTTTAAACATCTTAAGGAGAAAACATGAAAAAAAGTTTGTTAGCTTTTATGGCTATTATCGGATTAAGTGCGCCTTTAGCGGCACATCAGTTGTGGTTGGAGCGTGAGGGCTCTGTGCTTCACGAATACTTTGGTCATTGGCTAGCTTTTAAAGAAAAGGCAGATGGTAAGCGTTTGGATGCGATTAAAGGCGTTGCGCTCAGTCCTAAAGATGCGTATCTTAAAACCGTACGAGGTGAAGATGGCATTGCCATTTTTGTCAATAAAGTAGGCGATATGGGTGTGACTGAAGTCATGACCCCTCGGAAGGGAAAATTTGTTGATTTTACCGTGCGTACTATTTTTCTAGCCCGTGAGGGACGCAGTGAGAGTAAAACACTTTTAGCCCTCGATATGGTTCCAGAATCACCAAATAGTAACACGTTTACGTTAATGTTGGATGGCAAAGCGCTTCCTAAAGCAAAAGTTTCACTCAAGGCTCCTAATACATGGAGTAAAAATTTTATGAGTGATGAAGCAGGAAAGGTAACCCTTCAAACCCCATGGTTGGGTAATTATGTCGCACAACTGGACTACACCGATAAAACCAAAGGTGAGGCTGAGGGGATTGCGTATGATCAGACCAATTATGTCATGACCTTGCATTTTAGTGTGAAATAAGGCTGGAAAATGGCACATCAACGTGCCGTTTTCTTTTTACATGTAAAGCTATTTTGGAGAAAAAAAATGAAAAAAAGTATAGCAGTGATAGGAATAATGACTCTTTTAGGAAGCAGTGCATTTGCGCACACAGCGCTCATGAGTTGCATGGAAAATGCGGATGCGACCATTACCTGCGAAGCGGGATTTAGTGATGGTTCCAGTGCGGCAGGGGTGATGTTTAAAGTGGTGCAAGAGGGAAAGGTTGTTTTTGAGAAGAAGTTTGATGAGAACAGCGAGATTACCTTTAAAAAGCCACAAGGCGAATACACTGCACTTCTTGATGGTGGCGATGGGCATAGTTTGAGTATTCCTAGTCGCTCCATTTTAAAATAATCTCTTTACATGTAAAAAGGGGTTGTACGTAATGCAAAGATACCTTATAGGAAGTTTGATTGCCAGTGTGGCTTTGTATGCCAATGAGGTACAATTTTTGGATGAAATTGTTACCATTGGTACGAAGAGTGAAAAGAGCGTAAGTGAACAGACCACGCAAGTTGAGCTTATTACGCAAGAAGAGATTGAAAACTCAGGGGCGAGTAATCTCTCAGACGTTTTAAATGCCACCCCTTCTGTATACGTTGCGCCCTCTGGGAAAACGATAAGTATTCGAGGGATGGGGCATTCTGATACGCTTTTGCTCATCGATGGCAAACGGGTCAATGGAGAGTTTGCAAAAACCTATGAGTTAGAGCGAATTCCCTCAGGGATGATTGAGCGGATTGAGATTTTAAAAGGGAGTTCAAGTCTTCTTTATGGAAGTGATGCAATGGGTGGAGTTATTAACATCATTACCAAAAAACCTTCCAATGAGGATGTGAGTGGCAATGTGCAAGTGATTGGAGGCAAAGAGAAAGAGAGTGTGGACACCTTTGTTTCAGGCAGGGTCGATAAACTCTCTTATACATTTTATGCCAACTATCTCAACCGTGATGCCTACTTAAAATCTAAAAAAACAGATGTCAAAGTGATGCAAGCAGGCGTCGAAAAATCCCCCTCAACGCTTAGCGGAGCTGGTGGATGGGCAAGTTTACGCAGCAATCTTTCAAACAGTTACACCATCAGTAACGACTATACCGATAATTTAGAAACAAAAAATGTAGGTGGCTCTTTAGCGTATGATTTTAGTGATTTTTTTAGAGCCTATATCGAAGCTTCCTATCTTAAAGAGAAAAAAGATGGGCTTTATGTGAGTGAAAGCTATGCGACCAACTATACAAATGCGGGCAATACCATTATGGCAAAGTACATTCCTGCGCACCAATACGATGATAATGAGCGTTTTAATATCGCCACAGGGTTTGATTATCATCCCAGTGATATGCTTAAACTTACCTACAATCTTGCCTATTCGCGGTATGAAAAAGATAGAAAAGTCTATACCCCGTTGTGGAGTGAGTTAGGCTACGCTTCCAAAGAAGCTTCCAAATCCAGTCTGAATGTCTCAACCCTAGAATACCTCACCAATGACGCTCAACTCACATGGACGCTGGATCAAAATAACCGCATTATTACAGGAGCGGAGCACCGTATTCATGATGCCAAATCTACTGCATATAACGTGGATGATAGAACCTATACAGGGGCTTTTGTCCAACACGAATATACGCCTTTTGAAAAGCTTCATTTTGTTTATGGTGTGCGTTACGATAGAACTTCTACCGATGAAGAAGAGACTTCATTGAGTGTTGGGGCGACGTATGACCTTTTGGAGCGTTTAAAGCTTAGAGCCAGTTATGCTCAAGGCTTTCGAAGTCCTGATGATAGAGAACTCTATGTCAATCAAACCAACCCTAATGGCAGAAAAATGTTAGGCGCAACCGTCATTGATGCGAGTGCTGGGAAGAACTCACAATACGACTTAAAGTCTGAAACAAGTGAAACGTTTGAAATAGGCTTTTTAACACACGGCGATAGTTGGATGTTAGATGTGGCAGCTTTCAATACGACCATTGATGATAGAATCTCCCAAGTTGCTTATACCACAGGAGGTCTCAACTATAACACCTTTGAAAACATTAGCGATAGCGAAATTAAGGGCGTTGAGGCGAAGTTTGATGTGGGATTGCATGAGACTCTTTGGCTTCAATTAGGCTACACCTACCAAGATGCACAAAACAAAACAGCGCACACTAAACTCTCAGATGTGCCAAAACGTATAGCAAGCCTAAGTCTTAGCTATGCACCTATTAAAAACCTTGAGTTTCGCTCAACCACCAAGTATATCGGTGAGCAAGAGGGCATTGATGGAGAAGATGTGGGAGGTTTTAGTGTGACCAATGTTAAGGTCATTGCTAAGGAATTTTTCAAAAATACGGATATTTTTGCAGGCGTAGATAATGTGTTTGAAAAGAGAACCCCTGAATACTTAGGGTTGTTACCTGAATTTGCTTACTATGTAGGTTTTAATTATAAATTTTAGGAGAGAAAATGAAAAAAATTGTTTTAGCCATGCTGTGTGTTTGTGTTTCTTTGATGGCAGAGGGGAAAAATCAAGCGTTTATTATTCATGATTTAATTACGCTAGAGATGCCTGGTGGTGCGATTAAAAGTGGGGCATTGGAGCTCAGTGGCGATCAAGTGATTCGTATTTCCAAAGAGGTAAGACCCATCATGCATGAGACCTATCAATCAAAAATCAACGAAGCCTTTGGTTTGGAAAAGCGGGTGCAAAAACTGCTTCAACAAGGAAAATCCAAAGAAGATGTCAAAGCATATCTGGACCAAATTAGTGCTATTAAGCGAGAAGCAATGGATATTAAAATAGATGCCTATAAAACCTTTCAAGCGATTTTAACGCCTGAACAGTGGCAACGTTATTTAGCATTGAGTGAGCGTCAAAAGTAAAACAGTGATGAATTTCAAAGAGAATAGGCATGTTTAAATTGAAAATAGCTATCAAAGTTATCTTCTTTTAAGTTGAGTTTGCTTATCATTTCTGAATCAAAAGTAAGGATAAAGTATGCATTTAGGTGAACTGAGAAAAGGGCAAAAGTGTACATTAGTTGCGATTCATAGTGTGGGAAAATTGAAGCAAAAATTATTAGATATGGGGTTTATTTTTGGAGCAGACATTGAAGTTGTTAGAGAAGCTCCTTTGTATGACCCGATGGAGCTGCGCATTCAAAATTATCTTGTTAGCCTAAGACGTAATGAAGCAACTCTTTTAGAGGTGAAAGTTTTATGATAAAAGTCGCACTTGCGGGGCAGCCAAATTGTGGAAAATCAACGATTTTCAATCTTGTCAGTGGTATTCATCAGCATGTTGCGAACTATCCAGGGGTTACCGTTGATAAAAAAGTAGGGCGTTTTGACTATAAAGATAAAAAAATTGAAATAGTAGATTTACCAGGGACGTACTCGTTTAGCTCCTATTCACTTGAAGAGCGGGTGGCTAAGGATTTTTTATACGATGAGTCGCCTGATATTATTGTAAACATTGTGGATGCTTCCAACATCAAACGCCATCTTTACCTCACGTTTCAGTTGCTTGAGATTGGTATTCCTGTGGTGATTGTCTTAAACATGATGGATGTCGCAAGTCGTAGAGGCATTTATATAGATGCACCTAAAATACAAGAGATGTTAGGTGCGCCTGTGGTGTGTGCGAGTGGTGCCAAAGGTGAGGGCGGTGAAGCGATTATGGAAGCCATTGTCTTAGCATACCAGCAAAAAGAGCAGTATCAAAATTTTAAGATTAATTATGAAGAGCTAGAAGTGTTTATTCACGAGATTGAGGCTGAAATAGCCGAGGTCAATCTTCCTTTAAACAGACGCTGGATGGCGATTAAGATTTTAGAGGAAGATAGAGCGCTTGTGGAGAAATTAGGCTCTCATTTTACCCATTTGCAAGAAAAAGCTAAAGCGTGTGAAGAGCGTTTTCATGCGACGTATGATAAAGATATTAGCGCATTTTTAGCGGCGATTCGTTATGACTCAGCCGATGTTATTTTTCATAAGTGTGTGAAAGTGACCAAACTGCACGAAGAGACATTAACGGATAAAGTTGATAAAATCGTTTTAAACCGTTGGCTCGCCTTTCCTATTTTATTGCTGGTGATGTTTCTAGTCTATGAGCTTTCCATCGTGTATGGGTACAAGCTGACCGATTACACGTGGCCACTTTTAGCCATGTTTAAAAATTTTGTGATAGACATATTGCCTGAGCCTGATTTGATTCGTGTGCCAATGATGACAGATTTGTCGATTTGGATGCTCAACAGTGCGATTGCATTGATTAACTACATTCCTATCTTTTTTATTCTCTTTGCGTTGATTGCGATTATGGAAGATGTGGGCTATATGCCACGCCTTGCGTTTATTTTGGATAAGGTCTTTAAAAAATTTGGGCTTCACGGTCAATCTACCCTTTCTCTGGTTTTAGGTGGAGCAATGGTAGGCGGGTGCGCAGTTCCAGGAGTCATGTCTACCAAAGGCATTGCTGATGAGAGAGCGAGAATGGCTACGATTTTAGCGGTTCCTTATATGAACTGTTTGGCAAAAGTTCCCTTTTATACCCTGCTTTTGGGAGCATTTTTTAAAGAAGAGATGGGCTTGATGATGTTTTATATCTCGACGGTCACCCTTTTTATTGCGCTCATTGTCTCCAAATTTTTAACCAGTACCGTTTTAAAAAATAGAGAAACGGCTCCGTTTGTCATGGAATTACCACCGTATCATTTACCCACCTTTAAAGGGGTGATTATTCGTTCGGCACAAAGGGTGTGGGTTTATATTAATAAAGTAGTAACCATTGTTTTAGCCGTGGCGATTGTTCTCTTTGCGATGTTACAGTTTCCAGGCTTAAGTGCGGAAGCGCAGCAAAAATACGATGAAAAAATAGTACAAGCGCTCAGTACCTTTGATACAAAAGTCAAAAAATCTTCTTATTATGAGAGGGTCGATACGAAAGAAGAGGTTTCAGCGCTTATTAATTACTACGATAACTACAAAGCCAAACGTATGGTTGTCTCCGGTGCAGAGGGGGCAAAAAGCGTGGATGAGTCATTTTTGAAAAAAGATGCAAAGCTTTTTATTTTCGTCAAACCTGAAAACGATAAAGATGCCAAAATGATCAATAGCGCTTTGCGTCAGATATCCAATGTTCGTAAAGATGTGTTGCGTCAAATTAAAAACGAAAAAATTGAAAATAGCTTTTTGGGAATGGTGGGACATTCCATGGAGCCCGTGACACAGTTTGCAGGATTTGATTGGAAGATTAACGTGGCGTTTTTAAGCTCTTTTGCTGCACGTGAGAGTGCGGTAGCCACGCTGGGTTCTTTGTATGAAAATAATAAAGCAGATTCCAAACGTGCGGAAGAAGCGATGTATGAGAATAGTGGATATACGCCATTACATGCTGTGGCGATTATTATTTTTATGATTTTAACGCCTCCTTGTATTGCGACGATGATTGTAGTAAAAATGCAGTCTAACAGTTACAAATGGATGTTCTTTGCGATTTTATTTCCCATTAGTTTAGGTATCGTTATCTCATCATTTCTCTTCTCTTTTGGCTCCGTAGCGGGTTGGAGTGGCGTTGAGGCGATGAGTTATTTTTATGTAGCCATTGTCTTTTTAGCCTTATTTTTAGGCTTGATGCCAAATCGCCAAAACGGCTGGTTTGGCGGATTTAGAAATTAAACTTTATAAAGGAGAAAAAATGTTTCGAAAAAGTGTATTTGGTATTTTAGTTGCTGCAAGTTCTTTGTTGGCACACTCTGCGATTATGAATTGCTTTGATAATGGTGATGGCACAATCACATGTGAGGGTGGCTTTAGTGATGGCAGCAGTGCGAGTGGTGTAGAATTTAGAGTGGAGCAAGATGGCAAGGTTCTTATCAAAGATAAAATGAGCAAAAACAGTGAGGTTACTTTTAAAAAACCAAGTGGTACGTACACGGCTATCTTTAATGCAGGCGAGGGACATCAAGTCGTCATTAATGGTAAAGATATTGTTCAATAGGCTTTGATGCTCTTTTTTGGGAGCATTTTTTATGATTTTTAAATGATAGTAATTATTAACATTATATAAGGAGTTTTTATGACAAAAAGTTTTCTTAAGGTTGCGTTGGTTTCTTCCGTGATTGCTTCAAGTGCATTAGCACATTTTCAAATGCTTTATACGCCAAATATGGCACTTGAAAAAGGTGGCAAGATAGAATTACGCCATGTTTTTACCCATCCGTTTGCGGATGAACACACCATGGATATGGGCAAACAACATGATAGCGATGCATTAGCACCTGTGGTAGATTTTTTTGCTATCAACAAAGAGCAAAAAACGGATTTGAAATCAACCCTTAAAGAGATTACCTTTAAAGGCAATCATAACAGTGGTAAAGGCTTTGCCTCTGAGTACAAAGCGCAAAAAATGGGGGATCACATTTTGGTCTTAACTCCTGCTCCGTATTATGAAAAAGGTGAAGATGCGTACATCCAGCAAATTACCAAAACCATTGTCAACGTAGCAGGGACACCAACGGATTGGGATACAGATTTGGGGCTTAAAGCGGAAATTGTTCCTTTAACCAAACCTTACGCTATTTGGGCGGGTGGCAGTTTTACGGGTGTGGTGAAATCCAATGGACAACCCGTACCCTTTGCTGAAATCGAGGTAGAGTATGTCAATCGAGATGTGGATCTAAAAACCAATAGCATGGGAAAAGATCGCGTCAAAGCACCTCAAGATGCGTTTGTCACCATGGGTATTAAAGCCAATAAAGACGGTGAATTTACCTTTGCAATTCCAAAAGCAGGTTTTTGGGGGTTTGCGGCACTAGGTGTTGGTCCTGATAAAGAGTATAAAGGCAAAGAGTTAAGTCAAGATGCCGTCATTTGGGTGGAAGCAAAACCGATGAAATAAAGAGAAAGAGAGGAACTTTCCTCTCTTTTTAGAGGATATCTGTGATACAAAAACACTTTTTTTCAACTTACTCGAATCGTTTTTTTATCTTTTTTGTTGTGCTAGGAGTTTTTTTGTATGGTGGATGGAGACTTTTAGAGAGTCACGAAAAAATCAAAAGCATTGCTAAAGATGAAATGGTGATGCTCTATAAAATAGTTTTAAAACTTTCGCACCCAAACATTTTTCATTCTGTAAGTATTGAAAATGAAGCGTATGAGAGCCAAAAAGAATTTTTTGATGAGTATCAAAAAATCACACCCTATGCTCTAGCACAAGCGTCTCACGAAAAACTCCCTTTTGCCTTAACTCTTCATTTTTTTACTAAAGAGAGTTTACCCGCTGAATTACAAGGAGACTTAAAGGCTTTAGAAAAGAGTCCTTATGTTTATAAACAGATACCATTTCATATCACGCTTTTGGGAAAGGTTGGGGAAGATGGGTATCTTTTCATTCAAAAAGAAGCACGCAATCTAGAAAGTCTCTTACGTGTCATTAGGGATAGGGTATGGGAAATGGGTTTTATACTTTGTATGACACTGGGTGCTCTTTTGTTTGCTTATTATGAGGCATGGACATACCATCGAAAAAAAGAGAGTATGGAAGCTGAATACCTCTATTTGGAAGAAGATGCGAAGAAATTAGCCTTTGTCGATACTCTCACAGGTGTTGCAAGTCGGCTCAAATTGTCACAGTCTTTGGATGATTTGATTGAAAATGCCAAACGCTTTTCTCAACCGTTCTCACTTATTTTGTGTGATTTGGATCATTTTAAACGCATTAACGATACCTATGGGCATGATTATGGAGATGAGGTTTTACAAAGCGTTGCTAAGGTTTTAGAGCATAATTTACGAAAAAGTGACATTATCGCACGTTGGGGTGGTGAAGAATTTATACTGCTTTTACCAATGGCGCATTTAAAATCTGCGATTAAAACTGCAGATAAATTACGCAGGAGTATTTGTGTTTCCTCGTCGGATACGTTAGCTTATGTGACATGTTCATTTGGGGTTGTAGAGTATCAAATAGGAGAAGATACTCAGAGGCTTTTTAAAAGAGTCGATACGCTTTTATATGAAGCAAAAAAGGCAGGGCGTAACTGCATTAAATATGAAAAAAAAGGATAAAAAATGTTGGAAAATATTTTTTTAGGAGTGATAACATTAGGGGCGTTATACTATTTGTATCGCATACTCTTTAAAACTAAAGGGTGTGGGTGTGGCAAAGATGGTTGCAATGTTAAAAAAGAGGTCAGTAAGAAAGATAAATAGTATATTAGTTAATAATTATTCTTATTTAAGAAAAATATGCTATAATTTTTCCGTCAATAAAATATATTTAAGGAGTCTATCATGTCAAAAGTCATTAAACAATTACAAGAGATTCAAGCGAACAGTCACATTTTATACGTCACTTTTCATAACTATCATTGGAATGTTAAAGGGATGCAATTTTTCCCAGTCCATGAGATGACAGAAAAACTTTACGATGCGATGTCAGAGGTTTTTGATGATACTGCGGAGCGTATTTTACAACTTGGGGGTAAGCCTCTCGTTACTCTTTCTGAAATTGTAGCTGTTGCGACTTTTAAAGAAGAGACTCAAAGCTCATTTGAAGCTAAAGAAGTGATTGCCCATGTGGTTAAGGCATTAGAAGCGATGCTTGCAGGATGGGTTAAACTCTCAAAACTTGCAGAAGAGGTTCGTGATACCACTACGATGGCGATGGCAGATGAAAAAGTCGCCGAGCTTGAAAAACAACTTTGGATGTACAAAGCAACCCTTGCCTAATCTTCAAAGCACACGTGAAAACGTGTGCTTTTTTGGTAATTCCTTTCTATAAAAATAATTTTCTCCTTCTTTTTTATCAAACTAAAATGATAACTTCTATCATGTTATAAAATATTAAGCTCTTTTTACATACTATTCGATATTAGTTATCAATAATTTTAAAAAGGGTAAAGCATGAAATTTCGTTATTCAAATGTCTTAGCAGCATTGATTTTAGGAAGTTCTTTAAGTATCGCAGCAGATGCAACTTCACTTGAAGAGGCATTTACAAAAGCTGAGGTTACAGGTACTGTTGGTTGGTTTGGTGTTCATAATGATCGAAAAGGAGATAGTAGAAACGACAGTTTTTCCAATGGCTATCTTAATGTAGGTTTTGAAACGGCTGCGTTTCATGGCGTGAGTGTCGGTGTTGCTGGTTGGGGTAGTGTTCAAACCAGTAGTTACCATGATGCGTATGATGAAGCGATGGCAGATAGAATGGCTCTTTCAAAAGCTTATCTTAAAATCGAACAAGAGGGGATGGGTAAAGTAGTATTGGGACGCCAAGATGTTGATTTTAATTGGCTAACAGACTATATTGATGGTGTGAGCGCAGAAGTAACCGTTATTGATAATTTAGTCCTTAGTATGGCATGGGCGCAATCGAATGCGGTGATTGATATTGATGAAATTTCAGAGCGTTTTACAAAAATTAATGGACACGATGGTGTCTATATGCTCGATGCAAAATACACGCCTGTAGAGGTTTTAGAACTCAATCCTTATCTGTATTATGGTAATGATTTGTTGGGTGCGTATGGTATGAAGGCAACACTGAGTCTTGAGCCAAGTGATACGATCAAAACGACAACGATGGCACATTATGTTAAGGTCAATAGCGATGTAGCAGACGTGGAAGATGGCTCTTTTGCGCAATTTGAGCAAGGAGTCGAACTCTTTGGCGTGGCGTTGGCCGCTGGGTATATGCGTACGCATGATGATGGGATGGCAGGATTAAACGAGTTGGGTGACCAATCGCCATTTGAAGAGGGCAATCACGTCTTTGATCCAGAGGCTAAAACCCCTTATGTAAGTGCTTCGTATGAAATTCAAGGGGTCACGCTTGCGGCATTGTATGGTCAAACCAAATATTATGATGGGGATGCTGATCAAAAATTTAAAGAAAAAGAGTTAGATGTCAGTGTGAGCTATGAGATTATCAAAAATCTTGAAGCTTCTTTAATGTACGTTAAGGTCGATAATGACCAAAAAGATGAGAGTTATGATGCGTATAAAGCGCACATCTCTTATAATTTTTAAGTAAGATTTTGGGTATAAACTATTTTTACATGTAAAGATCAAATGCTTTACATGTAAAAAAGTATTTAGGAAACAAGCGCTGATTGAATAATCGTTTCATGAGGATCACATTGAATCGTACAATTACTTTTGTGCGCAATTTCTTCAATCGTTTTTTCATAATGCAGTGATGAAGCGTCGCTTTTAATAGAAATAGAAAAAATAGGATATTTTTTATTGTTAAAGCGAATATATTCTCCTGTAATTAATGAGAGGCGTGTGGTAATTACGGTTGCTTCTTTATGGGCTTGGTAAATTTTATTGAGGAGTTTAATAAAATTTTCGACGTTAAGATGAAGATCAGGAAAGGTAGGGTCAAACTCTTTCTTAAATTTAATAGCGGCATTCGTAGAAGAAGCGCTAATACATAAATCCAGCAGTGCATAAATATTGACGCTCTCCCCATACTCTTCAACATTGGCAAACTTTTTTGTTGCATTTTTGTAGAGTTTAATGCCAATCACATCTTCGTCTAAATAACCAACGGTAATGGCATAAAACTTATAGGAGTTAAAGGCAATGTCCACAATGGTCGTTTTAAATCCATAGGTAATACTGGCGTAGGTTCCAGCTATATCAAAAATTTTTTTATGATTGACCTCACCAAGAAGGTATTGCGCTTCTTGGTTGAGGGAGACAATTTTACCGTTGCTATCAAAGACTATAAAGGGATTATAGTCATGTTCTATCCACTCTTCAGCAAAATTCATAGCTTAGCTTTCAATATAATTTTTAAGTTTTCTTCCCACTTTTGGATGTTTAAGTTTTTTAATGGCAGAACTTTCAATTTGGCGAACACGTTCACGAGTGACATTGAGCTCTTTGCCAATCTCTTCTAAGGTTCTATCGCTTTCATCGTGCATCAAACCAAAACGCATACGAATCACCGCTTTTTCTCTGTCATTGAGTTGATCTAATACATCATCAATTTGCTCTTTAAGATCAGATTTTAAAATATGATCCATTGGCGCAATAGAGGTTTTATCTTCCACAAAATCTCCAAATTTGCCATCGTCTTCATTGCCAATAGGTGCTTCTAAAGAAATAGGCTCTTTAGTGATTTTAATGACATTTTTGACCTTATCAGCACTCAAACCCACTTCTTCAGCGATGGTTTCAATATCAGGCTCTTTGCCTTCTTCTTGAAGGTGCTTACGGATGATTTTATTAATACGATTAATCGTCTCAATCATATGAATTGGAATACGAATGGTACGTGCTTGATCGGCAATCGCACGTGAGATGGCTTGACGAATCCACCATGTTGCATAGGTTGAAAATTTGTAGCCTTTTTTGTATTCAAATTTGTCAACCGCTTTCATTAACCCAATGTTTCCCTCTTGAATTAAATCCAGAAATGGTAAACCACGGTTAGTGTAGCGCTTCGCAATTGAGACGACTAAACGAAGGTTACTTTTTGCCATGCGTGTTTTGGACTCATCGGCAATCTTTTTACCTCGTTTGATTTGCTCTAAAATCTCTTTGAGTTTTTCAGGATCCAAATCAAACCCTTGTTTGCTGGCTTCTTTTGTTTGGAAAAGTTTTTTAATTTCCATGTAGGTTGAAACCATGGTGGCTTCTGGAACCATTACCGCAATATCTTCTTTGTTTAAATCAATGATATTCTTAAGTAAACTAAGATGGTTCTCTTTGAGTGTATCGTTAAAAAGTGGTAAACGATACTCTAATCGTTTTAGCTCTTTGTCAAATTCAAAATCACTTTTAAGGGCTGTTTCCATAGATTTAACGAGTTCATTAATCAATTTACTCGTAGGTCCTAAATCCATCAATGCATCTTTAAGCAATTTCTTTTTATATGCCAATGCTAAATCATAGTTCATCATCTCTTCGGCATCAAGATTTTCTTCAGGTGGACGAGAAAAACTCTTCATCCAATCTTTTTTTGCTTTTTCTAATGCCTTAAAGCTTTCAATGACTTTTTCAGTTCGAGAGTTGTCTTTTTTGGAGAGGGTGCGTTTTTCTTCACCTTCTTCATCAAACTCCTCTGTATCATCATCGCCATCATCATCGTCACCATCATCTTCAAAGGTTTTAAAGAGCTCTTTTACACGGCGTTCACGATTAATCAAGGCTTCTTTATAATCTAAAATAAAATCAATCAGATAAGGCACAGAACAAAAAGCATCAATAATAATATCTTCGCCAAATTCGATTTTTTTACTGATATCAATTTCTTCATCTTTAGTTAAAAGTGAAATTTGTCCCATCTCACGTAAATACATACGTACAGGACTGTCACTGCGTGACCACTCTAAAAGCTCTTTTTCGCTGGCAAGATCAAATTCGTCCTCGAGGGCTTCATCTTGGAGCTTTTGACGCTCTTCTTCACGCTTTTTTGCCTCTTCTTTATTTCGAAGTTTGGCAATTTCAGCAGAGGAAATCAGAGTAACCTTGTATTTCTCAATTAAGCCCATTAATTTTTTAACATTAGCAGACGTTGGGGGCTTGGTAAAAAGTTCCATCACATTTTCATACGTGACGTACGCTTTTTCATTTTCTACGAAAAGTTCTTCTAGTTCGGTATAAAGTTCTTTTGAAGCCATGGGTATAACTCTCCTTAAGAGTAAGGGTGTGGAGGTTTTTTATTGTAAATATCTTTGCAATAATTTGTAATAAAAAGATGTGGATTATACCGAGTTTTTTTTTAAATAGTGGTAAAAGACATTTTTTTCAAAGTTGGAACAGGAGTTGCTTTAATCAAGAAAGAATTTTTTAATGAGCGGATAAAACAATGCAAAATGGCTACTATGACGTTACTGGAGCAATGGTTACTCAGTTTAACAGACTCAATGTTATCTCCAATAATCTTGCCAATTTAAACACTACAGCCTTTAAAAGAGATGATGTGGTTATCGGAGATTTTAAGCGTATTTTTCAAGAATACAAAGAAGAGATGCCTCTTGCTGATAACACCAAAGAAGCAAGTAAATTTGTGAATGCTGCAATGTCACGGGTGCCTCAGGTTGCAGAGCACTACATTAAATACGAACAAGGTGGTATCAAAAATACAGGCAATACGCTTGATTTTGCCCTTAAACGAGAGGATGCTTTTTTTATGGTGGAAACGCCAAATGGTATCCGTTTAACACAAAATGGCTCGTTTAGCTTTAATGATGCGGGGGTGCTTACTACCAAAGAGGGTTATCCTGTGCTTCCCTCCACCTATTTTCAAAATCAGCAATACATTACGATTCCAGAGGATGGTGAGCTTAGAGTGGATCAAAGTGGTGCCATTTATAATGGGGATGATGAAATTGGTCGAATGTATATCGTGCAAAGCGATGATATAAAATCGCTCACAAAAGAGGGAGAGAGTCTGTATGCGTTTAAAAGTACGGATGAGCTTACTACTCTTGAAAATGGAGATTTGGTCGTACAAGGGTTTTTAGAGACCAGTAACATTAATCCAGTGAGTGAAATGGTAGGGCTTATTGAAACCAATCGTTTGGTAGAAATGTACCAAAAAGTAATGAAATCACACATGAATGATTTAAATTCAGATGCCATTTCTAAATTAGCATCCACCAAAGCATAATAGAATAGAAACGAAGGAAGATAAATGATACGCTCACTTTATACAGCAGCAACGGGTATGATTGCACAGCAAACACAAATTGATACCACATCAAACAATATTTCAAACGTCAATACCATTGGTTATAAAAAGCAACGGGCTGAGTTTGCGGATTTGATGTATCAAACCATGACGTATGCTGGCACATCAACGAGTGGCACTACGACTTCACCTACGGGCATTGAAGTGGGTTTAGGTGTACGCCCTACTGCCATTGCAAAGCAATTTACACAAGGTAACTTTAAAGAGACAGGCAATTCGCTTGATATTGCTATTACGGGTAATGGTTTTTTTCAAATCCAACTCCCCGATGGTACGACAGGGTATACACGAAATGGCTCCTTTAAACTTGACAGTGAAGGAAATGTGGTCAATAGTGATGGGTACAGACTCTTACCAGAATTGGTTATCCCAGAAGATGCAACACAAATTACCATTGGTGTGGATGGTATGGTTTCGGTGCTTCAAGCAGGGCAAACGGCTACGAATGAGATTGGTCAGATTGAGCTTGCCAACTTCATTAACCCAGCAGGACTTCACTCTTTGGGTGATAATAACTACATTAACACTTCGGCATCAGGAGATCCTATTGTCAGTGAACCTGGGCTTAATGGTTTAGGTCAAACCAGACAGCAATTTGTTGAGATGAGTAACGTGCAGTTGGTCGAAGAGATGACAGATTTAATTACAGGACAACGTGCTTATGAGGCAAACTCAAAAGCGATTACAACCAGTGATGAGATGCTTCAAACGGTTAATGCCCTAAAACAATAAGCATAAGATGATTTTTCTCATTCCTATTTTTGTTGTGGTTGCTATTATTTTAGCAATTGATTTTTTCTATTTCCCAGATACAAAGCCTGATGAGAGAGCTCCTAAAAAAGAGCTTTCTCAAAAAAAAGAAGAGCAAAATGCCACCCAAAATTATCTCAACCGCTATATTAAAAAATAGCTTTACATGTAAAGAGTGATGATGCATTTTTTTGCTATTTTTAAACTTACTATTCCAGTCTTAATGGGCTATATTCCTTTGGGCATGGCATTTGGACTTTTGCTTTCCAAACTTTTGATTCCTTGGTACTACGCCTTTTTTATGAGCTTGTTTATTTTTGCGGGTTCAGGGCAGTTTTTGGCTTTAACACTCTTTGCGTCACAAGCGACCATTTTAGAGATAGCCATTGCTACCTTTTTGCTTAACCTTCGTCAC
This sequence comes from Campylobacterota bacterium, assembly GCA_009930355.1. GTDB lineage: Bacteria > Campylobacterota > Campylobacteria > Campylobacterales > Sulfurospirillaceae > Sulfurospirillum. The sequence goes on from RZYK01000002.1 coordinate 24,993, forward strand.
ACTTTTTATGGACTTTCTATGATTTCAGCCTTTAAAAACTTTTCATGGAAAAAGCATTACCTTATTTTTGGACTCACCGATGAGACGTTTGCGCTTTTAAAAACGAGTGAGATTGAAGAGCAACACCGTGAGAGAGCTTATCTTATCATTACTTTTTTAAATCAATGCTATTGGATTATTGGCAGTGTATTGGGTGCGGTTTTAGGCAACGTGGTTCCTTTTAATTATGAGGGTATTGAGTTTTCACTGACCGCCTTATTTGTGGTACTTTCCATTGAGTTGTATAAAAAAAGCAGACTCCATCAACCTTTTTTTGTGGCACTCATCATTGGGCTCTTTGGAATGATGTTTTTTCCACCGCAGAAAATGCTCATTTTATCGCTCTGTTTAGCGGCGTTTGTGTTAATTGTTTTTAGAAGGAGTATGGAAGATGCACAGTAGTTATCTCATTGGAGGCATTGTGGTCGCTATGCTTGCCACGTATGCCACACGTCTTATTCCTTTTATGCTCTTTCGAAATCGTGAGCCATCACCGCTTATCCGCTACATTGAGCGCAACATGCCTTTGATGATTATGGTGATTTTGGTTTTTTATGCCCTCAAAGATGTGACGTGGGAGGTTTACCCTTATGGTTTAGCCGAGCTGATTGGCGTGAGCGTTGCGATCGCTTTACATGTAAGCTTTAAAAACGCACTCTTAAGCATTTTTACCGCAACACTCACTTATATGATTTTAATTCAGAATGTCTTTTAAGCTTTTTTCACAAATTCAGATTTTAAACCCATCGCTCCAATGCCATCGACTTTACAGTCAAGGTTGTGGTCACTTTCAAAATTAAGGCGAATGTTTTTCACTTTGGTGCCACCTTTGATCACGGCTGAAGAGCCTTTGAGTTTTAAATCTTTAATGACCACCACGGTGTCTCCATCGGCTAAAATTGTCCCGTGGGCATCTTTAACAACTCTACTGTTCTCTTCATTTGAAGCACTCTCTTTAGACCATTCATGGGCGCACTCAGGGCAGATAAACATCGCTCCATCTTCGTAGGTGTATTCGCAGTGACATTTAGGACATGCAGGTAAATTTTCCATAGATTTCCTCTCTTTTTTGGCGAAAGTATGCCAAAAAGCCTCTCAAAAAGAGATAAACCCTTTAAGGGATGAGCAAAAAAGGGAATCGCCTGTCTCTCTCATAGCGTTTCATTTTCTCTTCATACTCTTCAATGGCATCGACCATCTCTTCGGCAAATGATTGATTAAGAAGGTAATCTTTCTGGTTTACATGTAAGGTTTTTAAGCCTTGTTTTTTTGCATTGTACATCAGCGCTGGTCGTATCTCCTCCGCATTACCATGTGTCAGCCTTTGAATGTCGTGTCCAAGTCCTGTGACCCATAAATCCATAAATTCCACACGAAATGGGAGGATTTTCCCCCATGTTTGTTGCATTAAAAGCCCATCTTTTTGAGAAAATTCATAAAATAAAATGGCATCCATGCTTTCATCATAGACGGCTATAGTTTGGTGTGGAAGGGGTGTAATTGAAGGGTTAATAGTTGCCACATTAACGATTTTTGGAGCACAGCCCATTAGGAATAATAGGTTTAGGAGTATTAAGATGTATTTCATAAAAATCCTTTGCTTTTGTATGGTCAAAGTCTAGTAGTCGATGTTTTAAATAAACCTTAGGTACAATAAAAATAGATAAAAGAAGAAGGAAATACAATGGTATTTGAAAAATTAGGCTTAAGCGAACCCATCAGGGATGCGGTGCGTGAGTTAGGATATACCAAACCTACACCCGTGCAAAACAAGGTTATTCCTTTGGTGCTTGAGGGTAAAGATGTCATGGCAACGGCACAAACAGGAACAGGTAAAACGGCAGCCTACGCACTTCCTTTGTTGCATATTCTAAGCAAAAAAACACAAAAATCGACTACGTCTAAAGTGGTGCGTGCGCTTATTTTAGTACCCACTAGAGAACTTGCGTCACAAGTGGGTGCGAGTGTGCAAGCATATGGTAAAAATGTAGCGCTGTGTAGTGCGGCGATTTATGGAGGGGTGAAGTTTACGCCACAAGCCAAAAAGCTGGATAAAGGCATTGATATTTTGATTGCAACGCCTGGAAGACTTTTGGAGCATGTAAAGCTGGGCAATGTGGATTTATCTCGGGTTGAAATTGTTGTTTTTGATGAGGCGGATAGAATTTTAGATATGGGGTTTTGGGATGAAGTGCAAACGCTTTTAGGACTTTTTCCTAAAAAACGTCAAACGCTTCTTTTCTCTGTGGGACTTTCAAAATCGGTCAAACGTCTCTCTGAAGTCAGTTTGAAAAAACCTGTCACCGTTGCTATTAATAATCAAGGTGATTTTGCAAAAAAAGTGGAGCAAACGCTTTATTTGGTGGATAAAGAGCGTAAATGTGAATTGCTCTCTTTTATGATAGGTACCCACAATTGGCATCAGGTTTTAGTTTTTACGAAAACCAAACAGAGTGCGGATGAGGTGGGAGCGTACTTAAATGAGAGTGGTTTAAAAACCCTTGTTTTACATGGCGATAAAGCACACTCCAAACGGACACAAGCCATTCATGCGTTTAAAGAAAATGCTATTAGGGTGCTCGTCGCAACGGACATTGCTTCTCGTGGGCTTGATATCGAAGATTTGCCCTATGTCATCAACTATGAGCTACCAGGTGATGCGGAAGATTATACACACAGAGCAGGACGAACAGGGCGTGCAGGTAAAGAAGGAAGAGCTATTTCACTTGTTGCTCAAGAAGAAAAAAACAAATTTAAAGAGATTGAAAAGATTTTAAAATACACCATTAAAACAGAGTTTTATCCTGGTTTTGAAACCAAAGAGTGGGTTGAAAAAGAGGCGAAAAAACATACGATTCAAGCTAAAATAGATCGTGAAAAGGCCAATAAACGTCCCAATGGACTTCGTAAAAAACGAGAAGAGATTAAAGCGAATAAAGCTAAAAAAGCTGCTAAGACGTGTGGCATTGGCGCTAAAAATTGTAAAGTTAAATAGACTTCTTGCAAAACTTATTTTGCAAGAAAGAAAAGCACCAAGGGTGCGTGGGCATTCCGCCGAGGAAAACTCAGCGTTAGCGTAGTCTTTAGAGCTTTGCTTTAAAGGCGTGTTAAGAGTTCTACAAGAAAGAAAAGCACTAAGGGTGCGTGGGCATTCCGCCGAGGAAAACTCAGCGTTAGCGTAGTCTTTAGAGCTTTGCTTTAAAGGCGTGTTAAGAGTTCTACAAGAACTCTAATATAATAAAAAAGGATACGTACATGATGGTTGAGATGCAAAAATTGCACTATTTTAAAAATTTTATTGAGCAAGAGGAAAATCCTCTTGGTAAAAATCTCTATATGATGATTTTGGCGGTTGAAGCGTATTATGAATTTATTGCAGAAGTGCTCATCCCTGGAACGTCTCGCAGTATGACACAGTTTAAGCTCCTTGAAGAACTTCGTGCGCTTAAAACCATCAATGAGCAAGAATTTGTCATTATGAATGAGACACGAAAACTTAAAAATGAGTTGACGCATCGTTTGGATTATCAGATTGATTTGAAATACCTTTTTGATTTTTGTAATAACTGCACCGTTAAAGATAAAATCGTGCCCGAAAACAAAGAAGATCAACAAGAACTTGAAGATGCGCTCTTGGACGGTTTGTTAAAAAGCTACAAAATTGTCGATTTAAAACTTTACTCCAAAGTACGCAAAGAGCTTGAAAAGGTTCATGGAGAGCAGGCGTGAAGTGGAGAGTTACAGGTAAACAGCACATCTCTAAAAACTGTTTGGTGTGTGGCATCGAAAATCCTTTTGGGCTTAAAACCAAATTTTACGAGTTGGAAAATAAAGAGGTTGTGGGTTATTTTACGGGGCATACTTATTTGCAGAGTTACCCAAACATTTTACACGGTGGTATTTCAGCAACGATTTTAGATGAGACGATTGGTCGAGCCATTATGGCGCATTATGGGCAAGAGAGTTTTGGGGTAACGATTGAGCTTAATTTAAAATACAAAAAGCCCGTTCCTTTGGATGTGGAGCTTAAAGTCGTTGGACGCATCGTAAATGATAAAGGGCGCATTTTTGAAGGGACTGGCGAGCTGATACTCCCTAATGGTGATGTTGCCGTCACTGCCTCAGGGCGTTATATGAAGCGCAATGTGACACAGATTGTTGAGAGTGATTTTATTGAAGATGAGTGGTTTGAGAGTGATGCCAAAGAGAGAGCTGAGATAGAAATTTAAGTGGATAAAACATACCAAATTCTCCACAGTGTCTTTGGACACCATGCCTTTCGTGCCAATCAAGAAGAAGCGGTCAATGCGATTTTAGCGCAGAAAGATTTGATGATGATTTTACCCACGGGGGCTGGAAAGTCACTGTGTTATCAGCTCCCCTCTTTGGTGATGGAGGGGATGAGCGTGGTCATTTCACCTCTGTTAGCGCTCATGCACGACCAAATCACCGCACTCTCTGCCTTTGGCATTAAAGCGGCGATGATTTCCTCCATGCAATCTCCTTCTGAAATACAAGAGAGTATGCAAGCGTGTCGTAATGGCGAGATTAAACTGCTTTACGTTGCGCCCGAACGTCTTAAAGGTGAGTCGTTTTTACACTTTTTACAAACCCTTTGCCTCAACTTTTTTGTGATTGATGAAGCACACTGTGTGAGCGAGTGGGGGCATGAATTTAGGGAAGATTACCGCCAACTTTTTCGCCTGAAGCACTACTTCCCCCAAACACCCATTGCCGCATTTACAGCCACAGCGACGAAGGTTGTTGAACATGACATCTTACATCAGCTCAATCTCTCACATCCCTTAATCATTCGAGCCAAAGTTGAGCGTGACAATCTAAACATCAAAGCGGACTATCGCAATGCCAACGGACGTGAGCAACTTTTGAGTTTTTTAAGTGCGTTTCAAAATGAGAGTGGGATTGTGTATACGCTCACACGCAAAGAGACGGAGAGTTTGGCGCTCTTTTTGGAGGGCTACAAAATCCGTGCACGCTCGTATCATGCAGGACTTTCTACTGAGGAGAAAAACGAAACGTACCGTGCCTTTTTGAACGATGAAATCGACGTAGTAGTCGCCACCGTTGCCTTTGGTATGGGGATTGATAAGAGCAATATTCGCTTTGTGGCGCACATGTCATTGCCCAAAACTATCGAGAACTATTACCAAGAAATAGGGCGTGCAGGGCGAGATGGGCTGAGTGCCTCAACCTTGCTTCTTTTTTCCACGTCGGACATTGTGGAGCACAAACGCCGCATCAGCGAACAGCCTGCCTCAGAGTACCAAAAAGTAGCCTATGAAAAGCTAGACGCCATGGCAAAATTTGCCTCTTCTCAGCTGTGCCGTCATCAACAAATAGCGACCTATTTTGACGATGCCATTCTTACATGTAACACCCGTTGCGATAACTGTGTGGAGGGTGAAAAGCAGAGTATTGACATCTCTCATGAAGCACTCAAATTGTTATCGAGTGTCTACCGCACAGGGCAACGCTTTGGACTGCAATATGTCATTGATGTCTTAATGGGTGCAAACAATGAAAAAATAGCGCAAAACGCGCATCAAAGTCTCTCGGTTTATGGCATTGGAAAGGATAAAAGCAAAGCGAAGTGGCTGAGTATTGGCGATAGACTTTTGGAGCTTGAGGCGTTAAACGTGGGCGAATACCGTGTGGTGAGTCTCAGTGAATACGGAGCGCAGATTATCAAAGAGCGTTTAGCGGTGAGTATTCATGCGAAGCGTTTAGAAGAGCGTAAAAAAGTCTCTAAAAAAGCGACGAAAGTGCTTACAGGAGCGTTTGAACTCTCTACATTTGAGCGCTTACGCACCCTTCGCTTAGAAATTGCCAAAGAAAATGGCATTCCACCGTATGTGGTTTTTAGTGACAAAACGCTCAAAGAGATGGCAGAAAAATTGCCGCATGATAAAGAAGCGATGTTGGAGGTGAGTGGCGTGGGTGAAGTGAAGTTTGAGCGCTACGGTGAGGCATTTTTAGCTTTATGTGCCAAACAAAGCTAAGCTTTACATGTAAAGAAAAATATGTATAATGTAGCCATTACATGTAAAGGATGCTCATGAGCACAGGACAAAGCAGAAGCAATATTCACAAAGGCGTGAAAGTGCAGATTGTTTTAAAAGAAGACCAACGCAGTGGCAAGCTCACCGAAGGGATTGTGAAAGATATATTGACCAATTCGGCGAACCATCCGCATGGTATTAAGGTGCGACTTGAAAGCGGTGAAGTGGGGCGTGTGAAAGAGATTATTCTCTAGGAGGAGGAAGGTATGAGCGAATTTTTTGCAAGCGAAGCATTTAGTTTGTATGGGATTCCTTTACTCATTTGCCTTGCACGTATATTGGATGTGAGCATTGGTACACTTCGTATTATTTTTGTCTCAAAAGGACTTCGCCTTTGGGCGCCGATACTCGGTTTTTTTGAAGTGAGTATTTGGCTGATGGCCATTTCTAAAGTCATGGAAAATCTCACCAATCCGATTAATTATATTGCGTATGCTTTGGGATTTTCTTTGGGAAATTACATTGGGATGTACATTGAAAATCGTTTGGCACTCGGGATGGTGGTCATTCGGATTATTACCAAAAAAGATTCGCACGAGCTTGTTGCTGCATTGCGTTCCCTTCGTTACAGTGTCACTGTTGCCGATGCAGAGGGAAACAATGGTATGGTTAGTGTTATTTTTACCGTTATAAAACGCTCTGACATTGAACGGGTGCGCTCTTTAATTGGCAAGTACAATCCCCTAGCGGTCTATTCCATTGAAGATGTACGCCATGCCAGTGATCCTAGTTTTCCACTGGAAGAGAAAAAATACTCAATGGTCTCATCGCTTTTTAGAGGACATCGAAAGTAAACGCTTTACATGTAAAGCTTAGAATGCTAAGAGCATCCATGCCAAAGAGAGCATCACTATGCCAATAAGCACATCTAAAATTTTCCATGCAAGAGGCTTTTTAAACAAGGGTGCCAAAAGTCTAGCACCATACCCTAAAGAAAAGAAAAATACAAATGATGATGTCATAGCCCCTAACCCAAACAGCGGTGCACCTTCTCCAAATTTGGTTGAAACAGAACCTAAAAGGATGACGGTATCGAGGTAAACATGCGGATTGAGCCATGTAAATGCAAGGGTTAAGAGTATGGTTTTAAAAAGTGTTGGCGGTGTGATACCCTCAGGTTTTAGCTCATGCGACATGCTCCACGCCGAGTAAAAACTCTTCAACCCATAGACAAACAAAAAAGCAAAACCACCATACTTCGCAAACATTTGCAAAGAGGGAAATTGCTCCACCAAATACCCAAACCCCGAAACCCCCGCAAAAATGAGAATGGCATCGGAAAGGGCGCAGACAAAGCAGATGACAAACACATGCTCTTTTTTAATGCCTTGTTTGAGCACAAACGCATTCTGCGCCCCAATGGCTAAGATGAGAGAAATTCCAAGACTAAAACCTGAGAGAAATGCGTGCATAAGAACCTTTACATGTAAAGTTTATTTTAAATACTTTTGAATGATTTCAAGACTTTCTTCGAATCCCTCAGCTTTACCACCAAAGTATTCATTTTGACCAAATTCTTCAATATCTGTGGATTCCCAAAGCTCTTCTTTCCAAAGATTTCTATACTTTTTAGCATTGTCTAAAAGTTCGTTTTCTATGGCGTTGCCAATGATTTTTTCAACAAATCCTTTAGACATCAGTTCTAGTGTTTCTACGTCTAAATTTCGAACATTTTCCCAAAGCTCAAATGTGTCGTAATGGGTGTTTTCAACTAAATTTTCATAGTCATCTTTAGGAATAATTTCAACAAAATCATCATCCATAGAAGCATCACTGGCATAACCTTTGCATACGAGCACAAAAGGAAAAGAAAACGTTGGATGGTCTAAAAGGTATTTGACAATCAGCAGTGCACGTTCACGAGAGATGGGCATAGATTATCCTAGTAATTCATAATTGCCACGGGCTGTAAATTTTAAAAAACCTTTGTCTCTTAAAACTTGCAGTTGCTGTGAAATTTTGAATTCAATGTTATTGTTTTTTGGGTATTTTGTTTGTAAATAAGGAATGAATGTCAGTAGTTCTTGCCTTGTAAATTGCTTTTTATTGAGCTTTTCGATGCACGTTATAATGTCAAGAATCCACCCTTTTTGCTCCCCATAAGATTCTTTTAAAAAGAGTGTTTTTGCCCATTTCTCTAAAATGGCATCTTTGCTTTGTATGGTTTGGTTCTGTATGTAAAAAATCTTTCCACTCTCTGGTAACGCATGAAGTAAAATGTTGCATCCAACCCAGCCCGCACGTTTTGCATTGGGGGATAGGGGTTTACGCTTTTCAATGATTTCAGGGGTAAAAAAATGTTTTGGCATCACCACAAAATTGTGAATTTGAAAGGTTTTAAGCGCATAGGTTAAAAAGAAAAAATTCGGGTTTTCTGAACTTTTAAGTCGTGTAATCATCGAATCATAAGCGCCATCGGTCACTTTTTTACCCAAAGAGCCTTTTTTGCTTTTTAACTCAAATTGTTCTTTACATGTAAGACAATAAAAATCAGCCACAGGGCGATTGTTTTCATAGGATTGAATTGTAGTGCCACAATTTGGACAAAAAATATTTTTTTCGACCCAATTTTCAGTGAGGATACGAGCAATTTGGGAAGCGTTTGTATAGTTTTGAATAAGGGATATATCACATTGCAGATTCATATGTTATTTTTACCTTTGAAGGTCTTGCTAAAAAAGCCAATCTTATCAAAGTGACTTTGTTTTTCTACTTAAAATTTTGCCTCCACGCCCAAACTCTCTCCCCTAAAAGCACAACACCCACAGCGACGATGCCATACTCAAATACTCCAGCCACTTTTTGTGCCCAGAAGCTATGAAGCAAAGCGAGGAGGAGAGCGATGTAAACGGCTTTGTGGTATTTTGAAAAGCGAGCGAAGTGTTTTTTTGTGGAGGTGAGAGCCATAAAAAGCACGATAGCAAAAGCCATCAATCCTATGTAAATAAAGGGCTTTTTGAGGCTTTTTTCAACGATGGTGAGGAAGTCAAATTCGCTATCAAAAACAACAAACACACTTACATGTAAGAGTATGTAGACAAAGCTTAACAGTCCGATGGTTTTGCGGTAGCGGAGGAAGTTTTGCCCACAGACTCTTTTACATGTAGAAGGTACGAGTGAAAGTAAAAGCAACGTTATCGCCCCAACGCCCGTATAAGAATAGAGCATTTTGATGGGGTCGATGGCGTTGTCTAGTTGGTAATAGGCAACGCCTAAGGGAATCAGTGCAATGAAAATGAGCAAGCCCTTCAAAAGAATTTCCTCAAATCCATCCCTGCGTAGAGATGCCCCACCTCTTTTTCGTAGCCATTAAACATCAAGGTTTCTTGTTTGGAAAGCTTACCCAAAACTCGCTCTTTGGCTTGCGTCCATCGTGGATGGTCTACTTTGGGGTTGACATTGGCGTAAAAACCGTACTCTTTGGGGTCTTGTACTTGCCATGTGTTGAGCGGTTCAGTTTCCACGCATTCAATAAGGTCAAGCGACTTGATGGATTTAAAGCCGTATTTCCACGGTACAACGAGACGGATGGGTGCGCCATTTTGTGGAAGGAGACGTTTACCATACATCCCAACAGCGATAAAGGTAAGTGGATGGCGTGCCTCATCCATACGCAAACCCTCAATATAAGGGTGTTTAATGGAGGCAAAAAGCCCTTTGGCTTGGTCTGGGAACATGGCGGGTTCATGGCGCGTGGTGAACTTAACATATTTGGCTTTTGAATTTGGCTCTAAATAATCCAGCAATTTATACAGCGGAAAACCAATCCACGGAACGACCATCGACCAGCCCTCAACACAGCGAAAACGATAAATCCGCTCTTCAAGTCCAAATTTAGCGATAAGGTCATCCACTTCTAACATCTGCTCCGTTTTGAGCTCTCCAAAAAATCCGACATTCCACGGAGTGGTTTTCATCTTTTGGGAAAGTTTAACAGGGGCAGTTTTGTCGGTGGAAAACTCATAAAAATTGACGTAGTTTGTGGCTTGTTCTTCCGTGTTGAGGGTTAGTTTTAAAGGATTGGAGTCTGGAGTATATTTGAGGCTCAAATCTTTAGGCAAATCGGCGAGTAATTGTGAAATAGCACTACTACTTACCAGTGCGCCTGCACCTAATTTTAAAAAATGACGGCGTGCCTCAAAGAGCACTTCAGGGGTAATGTACATATGCCGCTCCTTTGTAAAGTTGGTTTATTGTAACACAAAAGTCACAACAAACCATTAACCTTTACATGTAAAGCGTTGCGAGGCTTAAGAGAACGAGTAAAAGAATGGGTGGGGTGACAATGAGTCCAAATTTTGAGTAGTCCCAAAAGCTGATTTTTACCCCTTTGTTCGCCATAACATGCAACCACAGAAGCGTGGCGAGTGAACCAAATGGGGTCATTTTTGGCCCTAAATTGCACCCAATGATATTGGCATAGGCAAGGGCATTATTGGGGATGTCATGCAAGGCTATATCCATAATCATGACGGTGGGCATATTGTTCATAATCGCACTCAAAAAAGCTGCGATAAAACCCGTGCCTACAATGGCAATGGTATCCCCTTGAGCGTTGAGCTGTGTTAAGATGGTACTCAAATAATCCGTCAGTCCAGCGTTTTTCAACCCATACACCACAATGTAAAGCCCAATACTAAACCACACCACTTGCCACGGAGCGGTTTTAATGATATGCCACGGCTGTGCGGCGTTAAAAAAAGTTGCAATGGCTAGAAAAATAAGCGCCCCACCTAGGGCGATAAAGCTTATGGGCACATGGTAGAGTTCACCCACAAAGTAGCTTGCCATCAGTCCTACGATAAAGAACCAACTGAGGTAAAAAAGGGGTTTGCTTTTTAAGACATCATCGGGATTTTTAAGAAGCTCAGTGTTTACATGTAAAGGAATATCTTTGCGTAAAAAAAGCCATAAAATGCCGATAGATACGATGGTACTAACAATGTAAGGTGTGAACATCACACTCAAATACGTCGCAAAACCAATGTTAAAATAGTTGGCGGTGACGATGTTCGTAAGGTTGGAAAAGACAAACGGAAGCGAGGCTGAGTCTGAGATAAAACCTCCTGCGAGCAAAAAGGCGACAATGGTCTTAGCATCCAGCTTTAAAATGCGCATTTTAGCCAGTAAAATGGGGGTTAAAATGAGCACCGCACCATCATTGGCAAAGAGTGCAGAGATGAGCGAACCTAAAAGCAATGAATAGACAAACATCAAATGCCCATTGCCATGGGAAAGCTTTGCCATTTTAATGGCACACCACTCAAAAAAGCCTATTTCATCAAGAACCAAAGAGAGGATAATAATGCCAATAAACGCTAACGTCGCATCCCAAACAATCTCTGTGACTTTTAAAACATCCTCAAAACTGACCACGCCTAAAAGCAGGGCACACACCGCACCTATGATGGCAGACGTGCCAATTTTAAGCCCACGAGGTTGAATAATCACCAGCAAAAGCGTGGCTAAAAAGAGAGAAAACGCAAGAATCATAAGTTTTCCTTACAGCCCATAGGTTTTAAGGGCAAGGGAATATCAAGATAGCTCATTTCTTCTAAACAGGCTAAACGAAAGGTATCCAATGGGCTTCGGATGGTGTAGTACGCCCATTTTCCTCGTCTATCGACCCGTAAAAAACCTGCATCTTTGAGGATTTTGAGATGGCGGGAAATGCGAGATTGGATCATGCAAAAGGCTCCTTCTATCTCACAGACACACACTTCGCCGTTGAGCTGAATAAAACGAAGAATTTGCAGACGCGTGGTATCGTTGAGCGCACCAATCGTTTGTAAAAAAATATCCATGCGTTCTCCTTGAATTTTATCGGGAGTATAGCACAAACTCTTTTTCATATCAAGATATGTTGATATGAAAAAGAGGAGAGTGGACATGCTATACTTTTGCAAAGGAGTGCGTGATGAACATTGTTAATTTTGAGCATATTTGTGTGGCGTACGAAGATAAAAACGTCTTGCACGACATCAGTTTAAAGATAGAAGAGGGCGAACACACGGCGATTTTAGGGGCTAATGGTTCTGGAAAATCCACTCTTTTAAAACTCTTCTCCAATGATATTTACCCTCGTTACAGCGATATGATGAAAAAAGAGGTGTTTGGCAAAAGCGTTTGGGATATTTGGGAGCTGAAAAAACATTTAGGCATTATTACCAACGATTTGCACTACCAATTTAGCGAGCGCTCCCCCGATTTAAGTGGGTTTGAGGTTGTACTCTCAGGTTTTTTTAGCAGTTTTCATCTCTACGAGCACCAAGGTTTTTCGCCTTTACATGTAAAGAAAGCAGAAGAGGTTTTAGCCTCTTTGGAGATTTCGCATTTAAGAGACAAACGTATCTCCAGCATGAGCACAGGAGAGCTTAGGCGCTGCATCATCGCACGCTCTTTAGTCCATGAACCAAAAGCCATGATACTCGATGAGCCCACCGTAGGACTGGATATCAAAGCGCAAATGGAATTTTTAGCCTTGCTTCAAAACCTTGCCAAAGAGCGTACCATCATCTTAGTCACGCACCATTTGGAGGAGATATTTGCATCCATTTCGCAAGTGGTGCTCATCAAAGAGGGGCGCATTGTCGCCCACGGTAAAAAAGAGGACGTCTTAAGCGATGAAAATCTCTCCAAAACCTTTGGTGTCTCTTTACATGTAAGGTGTGAAAACGAGCGATATTTTATACAAGGGATTAGCAATTAAACTTTTTCACAACCCCATTTCGATAAAATCCTCTCCATAAATCTAAGAACGGCACGAAGGATAATCATGAGTACGATTAGTGGAAAAGTGTGGTGTTTTGGCGACAACATCGACACAGACTTAATCATTGCGGCACGTTATTTAAACACGTCTGACCCCAAAGAGTTGGCAAAGCATGTCATGGAAGATGCAGACCCTGAGTTTGTGAGCAAAGTTAAGGCGGGCGATATTATCGTTGCGGGGGAGAATTTTGGCTGTGGTAGTAGCCGTGAACACGCTCCTATTGCGCTTAAAGCTGCGGGTGTAAGTGCGGTAGTGGCAAAAAGTTTTGCACGTATTTTTTACCGTAATGCGTTTAATACAGGACTTCCTATTTTTGAGCTTTCTAATACAGAGGCGATTCACGAGGGTGAGAGCATTGCGATTTCCATGGAGAGTGGTGAGATAACGCATGGCTCAAAAACCTACAAATTTACCCCCATTCCTCCTTTTATGCAAGAGCTTTTAGATGCAGGTGGGTTGATGAATTATGCACAAAAAGAGATGAAAAAATGAAAAAAATCTATAACATAGCGGTGATTCGTGGTGATGGCATTGGCCCTGAAATTGTCGATGAAGCCATTAAAGTATTGGACAGTGTGTGCGCAAAAGAGGATTTTGAACTGCGTTATGAAGACTACCTGATGGGTGGCGTGGCGTATGATTTTAAAGGCACACCGCTTCCTGATGAGACCATTGAGGGGTGTTTAAAAAGTGATGCAGTTTTATTTGGTGCGATTGGTGGGCAAAAGTGGGATACTTTGCCTCGTGAATTTCGTCCAGAAACGGGTCTTTTAAAACTTCGCAAATCCTTAGGTCTTTTTGCCAATCTTCGCCCTACATCGGTGTTTGATGAGCTTTTGGATGCGAGTACACTCAAGCCTGAAGTGTTAAAAGGCGTTGATTTGTTCGTGGTGCGAGAACTTACAGGAGGGATTTATTTTGGTGAACCTAGAGCCAATGATGGCTTTACGGGCTATAACACCATGATTTACACCAAGCCTGAGATTGAGCGCATCGCACATGTGGCGTTTGAATCGGCAATGAAACGCCGCAAAGAGGTCTGTTCTGTCGATAAAGCCAATGTTTTAGAAGTGAGCCAACTCTGGAGAGACACCGTTAATGAAGTGGCAAAAGAGTATCCCGAAGTAACACTTTCACACATGTATGTAGACAATGCGGCGATGCAGTTGGTACGCAACCCACGCCAATTTGACGTGATTTTAACGGGCAATATTTTTGGGGATATTTTAAGCGATGAAGCGAGTATGATCAGCGGTTCTATCGGATTGTTACCTTCAGCGTCCATTGGTGGTAAAGTAGGTTTGTTTGAGCCAATTCATGGCTCAGCGCCTGACATTGCAGGACAGGGCATTGCCAATCCTTTGGCTACCATTTTAAGTGCTTCGATGATGCTTCGTTTTGCCTTAGGTGAAATTAAAGCCGCCGATAGAATTGAGAGTGCGATTAAAAAAGTGCTTCAAGATGGGTATCGCACAAAAGATTTGGCAAATTATGGTGCTAAAGAGGTGTGCTCAACCACGCAAATGGGCTCCATTATCGCAGATTATGTTAATAAACTATGAAAACACTCACCCTCGCATCAATTTATGAACTTCAAGGTCTCAAAAGTGAGGCATTGGAGATTTATAAAGAGTTATTAATGGCAAATCCCGATAATAAAGAGGCGAAAATTGCGATTAAGCGTCTCTCAGGGATTCGCAAAAAATACCTCGGTGTTGATGAAGAGATGAAAAAATTTTTTTTAACGATGAATTCCGAAGTGGAATTTTTAGAATTTGAAAGGTGGTTGGTAAAGCTATGGAATTAAAAGAGATGATTTTATCGACCCTCAAAGAGCTTGAAGAGGTTGCGCCAAAAGAAGAGGCAAAATCACAAATGTTGCAGCCACCTCGCCAGATTGATGCGGATGCGTTTGAGCCTGAACCAATGTTGGAAATCAGCGAGGAAATTTTCTCCGCTACCACTTTGAGCGCTTCTTGTTACGAAGAGAATACATGTGAGAACAGAGAGCGACAGTTTTATTTAGATCTAAGAGAGCGTATTTTAGTTCTTTTTGAGGGTTTTCAGTCGCCTAATAATAAAAATATTGAAGCCAAAATAGATTTGACCTTAAACTTTTTAGAATACCTTTTAGCCACGATTGATGAACAGTTGGAGAAAATGGAAACGCCCCAATAATGAAATTACCCATAGACCTCACGGGATCATTTCTCACACAATTTGAAACTGCCAAAACATTTTTAGTGCCGTATACTAAACGTGTGTATTTGGTAGGAGGTAGTGTGAGAGATCTTTATTTAAATGCACCTTTACATGATTTAGATATTGAAGTGTACGATATGGCGCCTGACGTGTTTGATGATGTGATGAAGCGCATGGGTGCTGTGGGCGTGGGAAAAAGTTTTTTTGTTTACAGGTTAGGTGTGATTGATTTTTCTCTGCCTCGTGTTGAGCGTAAAAGTGGTATTGGACACAGTGCGTTTGAGGTTGAAGTGTGTCAAGATGAAAAAGAGGCTTCTAAAAGACGTGATTTTAGTATGAATGCCATGATGGTCAATATTTTCACCCAAGAATTATTTGATTTTTGGGGTGGAAGAGATGCTATCGCAAAAAAAAGGCTTGTTATTATTGATGAGCAAAGTTTTAAAGAAGATAGCCTACGAGTCCTTCGTGCGATGCAGTTTAGCGCACGTTTGGGTTTTAAAATAGAGCCAAAAAGTCTCAAAATGATGCAAGAAATTAGCCTTGCAGATTTAACTAAACCTCGTATTTTATGGGAGTTTGAAAAGCTTTTTAGTGCGTCCTTTTTGCATTATGGGCTTTTTTACATGTATCAACTCTCTTTGTTTGAAAAGTGTTTTACATGTAACGTGGAAAATTGTTTTTTTGAAATCGCCCGTGAATTGTTACGATGTAAGCAAAATTTTCAGGAGGATTTAATTTCTTATTATTTTATTTACATCGTCGCCAATCGTTTGAGACAAGATCCTTTGGTGTGGCTTGAAGCGCTAGATGCACCCAATCATTACCGTCGTCTTTTTCGAAATCAGCCTTTTATTGAGGGAGAAATAAGTGATGAAATGCTTTTACATGTAAGTCTTGATATGCCTTTGTGCGAGTGGTTAGGACATTACCGTGTGGGAGTAAGAGAACGGGCCGAGGTTTTGGGTATTTGGGAGAAGCCTTTTGATGGAGGCATTAGCGTACATGATGTGATGAGTGAGGGTTTTGAGGGGCGAAGTATTGGGGAAGAGTTAAAGAAAAGACGTATGAAAAAAATTCAAGAATTGTGTGAGGCAAAGTAGATGGATAAAAACAAAAATTATATTTTAAAAATTGATTGTTCGGATGAAAAAGGACTCATTTACCGTATTGCGGATGTGGTGTTTAAATATCAGCTGAATATTATCAAAAACGATGAATATGTAGACAGGGAAAATGGCAAATTTTTTATGCGTGCGGAGCTAAACGGTGAGGCAGATTTGAATGCGTTTAAAGGTACGCTTCAAGCGATGCTTCCTTCACGTTCAAACATTTCCGTTTTTGAGGCACGTAAAAAAGATATTATCCTTATGGGTACCAAAGAGATGCACTGTTTGGGTGATATTTTACTCAAACACGATAGTGGTGATTTGAATGCCAATATTTTGGCGATTGTCTCAAACTATGAAGATTTGAAAAATTTAAGTGAAAAATTTAATGTACCTTTTCATTGTGTGAGTCATGAGGGATTGAATAGGACAGAACACGAAATAAAAGTTTTAGAGGTTTTGGCTGGATACCGTGTGGATTATATTGTTCTTGCCAAATACATGCGGATTTTATCGAGTGAATTTGTGGGGCATTATGAAGAGAAGATGATTAACATTCACCACTCTTTTTTGCCTGCGTTTATTGGCGCAAATCCTTACAAACAGGCGTATGAGCGAGGGGTAAAGATTATTGGTGCAACGGCGCACTTTGTCAATAACCATTTGGATGAAGGGCCTATCATTGCGCAAGATGTCATTCATGTGAACCATGAGATGAGCTGGAGAGATATGCAAAAAGCAGGGCGCAATGTTGAAAAAGTCGTCCTATCCAATGCGCTTGATTTGGTCTTTGAAGAGCGCATTTTTGTGCATGATAATAAAACGATTATTTTTTGAAACCATTTTTATACGCTTCTTAGGCAAAGCCCAAGAAGCTACGTTACACTGGGTACTAAAGCTTGCCTCTTTGAGGCAGAAAAAGGGCATGGTGCGTTTTGATATTTAGGAGATTAGTTTATGTTTAATATTGTTTTAGTTCATCCTCAAATTCCTCAAAATACGGGAAGCATTGGTCGTATGTGTGTCAATGCGGATTGTAGTTTGCACATTGTCAAACCCACTATGTTTGAGATTAGCGATAAGACTGTGAAGCGTGCGGGGCTTGATTATTGGCATTTACTCGATGTGCATGTGTATGAAAACTTAGAGGAGTTTTTAACGATACATCACGATAAAGTGGAGCGTTTTTTCTTCGCTACGACCAAAACGAAAAAGCCCTATTTTGAAGCCTCGTTTCAAGCAGGTGATTTTCTCTTTTTTGGAGGCGAGTCCACAGGACTTCCCATGGACTTGATGCAGTTGAAGTGGGACAATGCCATTACCATTCCGATGGGAAAAAACGGCAGAAGCCTTAATCAAGCTACATCGGCTGGGGTTATCCTCTACGATGCGATTCGTCAAAATTTTAGTGCGTTTGAG
Organism: Campylobacterota bacterium; assembly: GCA_009930355.1. Lineage (GTDB taxonomy): Bacteria > Campylobacterota > Campylobacteria > Campylobacterales > Sulfurospirillaceae > Sulfurospirillum. The sequence goes on from RZYK01000002.1 coordinate 42,614, forward strand.
ATGGTTTAAAGGAGTTTTGCAATGAAACGATTTTTCTCTTTTTGTTTGTTGATAGTTTTTCCATTGTTGTTGTGTGCGGATATGGAGATTACCACGCAAGAGAGTGTTTCCAATACGCTCATGCCTGAACGTCTACGAGGCGAATTTTCGTTTGAAGAAGAACATAAAAATAGCAATGTGATTAAAGAGCATCTCAATGCTTTAGTCGCTGAAGTGAAGCAATTTGATACTAAAAATGAGCTTTGTCAAGGAGGAGGGTACCGTCTCTCACCTTCGTATCAATATAAAGATAACAAACAAATTTTTATGGGTTATAAGGGAAGTCTTTTCTTTTTGTGTGAACTCAACTCCGTTGAGCAGTACAACATGCTGGTTGAAAGAGTAGAAAAGATAAAAGCTCCTAGTGTCATCACCCATCAAGGGGCTTTGGCATGGGTGGTGAGCGATGGGGTACAACATGCCAACCGTTTGGCATTGCGCTCATCGCTTCTCAAAGTGGCACATGAGCAAGCCCTCTCTTTTTCCAAAGAGACCCATCAAACGTGCAATGTTAAAGAGGTTGTTTTTGACAATGCCTCACCAACGCATCCTGTGTTGATGCGAGCAGCCGCTCCAATGGCAAAGTCCTTCTCCTCTGTTCCTACGCAAGCGCCTTTGGCACATCTTGAAACCTTCGTCTTAAATGCAACGGTGCGGTACAGTTGTACGGCGCAAAAATAAGATTATTGAGAAAGTACGCCCTTTGAAAATTCACGAAATTTGTTTTATTGGGGCGGGGGCAAGTGCCTTAATGGCGGCTTCGCATCTGCAAGGAAGCGATGTTGCGCTCATTGATAGCAATGCCAAAATGGGTGCAAAACTTTTAATCTCTGGTGGAGGCAAGTGCAACCTTACCAATCGTTATGCGAGTGAAGCGAATTATTTGGGAAATAGGGCGTTTATAAAGCCGATTTTAGACGCGTTTGATGCCTCTGCAACGCTAAAGTTCGTTAAGGAACAGCGTTTAAGTTTAGAAGAGCGCTCTCATGGGCAAATCTTTTGTGCCAATAGTGCCAAAGAGTTGGTCTCTGTTTTTGGGCGATTAAGTGCTTTTTGCACCTTTTATCTCTCTACGACAGTTTTACATGTAAGAAAAGAGAAACATTTTATCATTCACACAAACAAGGGTGAGATTCATACCAAAAAGCTGGTGGTTGCCAGTGGCGGGCTTAGTTATGCAAGCATAGGGGCGAGTGATATTGGCTTTAAAATCGCAGAGCAGTTTGGACACACAATCATCACGCCTTCACCTGCTCTGGTAGGCTTAACCCTTCAAAAAGAGCAGTTTTGGATGAAGGAACTGAGCGGTATTGCCTTGCCTGTGACGTTACATGTAGAGGGTAAAACCTTTAGTGAAAACCTTCTTTTTGCGCATAAAGGCATTAGCGGTCCTTGTGTGCTGAGTGGTTCTTTGTATTGGAAAAAAGGGAACATTTGCATTGACTTTTTACCCCATATCGCTTCGATGGAAGCCTT
>RZYK01000263.1 GCA_009930355.1 Campylobacterota bacterium
ATGGTGTAGCCAAAAAGAGTAAACTCAGGAAAATAAGGCACCGCTGCCATCGCAACAAACGCACTGGTTGCGGCAATAACAGGGGCTATCATAAAAATAAGCTTGATGGCATTTTGAGGGATAATATCTTCTTTGGTAAAAAGCTTAATACCATCGGCTGCGAGTTGCAATAACCCATAGGGTCCTACATGCATTGGACCGAGGCGTCGTTGCATAAACGCCAAAACCTTACGTTCAATAAAGGTTGCAAAACCTGCCATGGCAGCGACCACAGAGACAACAATGACCGCTTTTACCACGGTTTCAACAATGACTGCTGTTTCAAACATGCGCAACTCCTTTCATCGTTACACTTGCAAAGCGATACCCCTCTTTAAAAAACGGTGTGACATCAATTTTGGTATCAAAATCAGGCAAATAAGGAATCATACCGCCTATCATTGGCTCCTCTTTTAGCGCAATGACTAACTTCGCTCCCGCATCGTTTTCAAGGGTAACCATGTCACCACTTTTAAGATTTTTAGCCTCTAAGAAATCTTTGGAGACATACAACGCACCCGCTTCGTTGAGCTGATGGGCTTTGTTGGTAAAGGCACTAAACTGGTGAACAGGATTGGCAAGGTAGACCCTATCTGTCTCTTTACATGTAAAGCTTGCTAAAGGCTCAACCTCATCGTTACATGTAAGACTTTGCTCCTCTAAAAGATAGCCTCGATTTTCCCTACCATCGTTTTCATAGTGATTTAGAAGGTCATCAAATTTTTGAGCTTTAAATCCTTTTTGAACAGGTAAAAGAGGTGTGTAATCAATCGTCCACGCCGCTTCAAATCCTAAGGCGTTGGCAAGGTCATTGAGACAATAGCCCTTAAAAGGAAGAGCCGCATTAGTCGGAACGACTCGTTTATTCATCGAGGTAAAGGTGCCCTCTTGCTGATTCAAGGCTGGCATTGCCAAATCACCCTTGCCTAAGGCACTCAAGGTTATATCGCCTTGGGTGTTATAGCCTAGGATGTAGTTTCCTTTTTCCTCATCCAAATCACAAATGAGCGCAACGCCTAACGTATTGGTACGAGAAGGAATTATGACGAGGTTAAACGGCGTAAAACGCTCAATAAGCCCTAAAAGTTTAGCGATGTTGTGAGCCCGTGGATGGGCATAAACATCTTCACCCACGATAAGGCTAAAGCTATCTTTTTTATCAAGCAATTTGGTAATTTTCTCTACCACATCCGCCTCAGCACCCATGAGGGAAACCAAAGCGTTGGTATCGATTTCTATCTCTTTCTCGACGACTTTGCTGACACTAGTGATAACCTCTTTTTCTTCACCGCTCTCTTCATCTTTGACCATCTCTTTTACATCTTCTTTAATGCTCTCTTGGATGGTTTTTTTCTCAATTGTATGAAACGTTGCTAAGTCATCTATCAGTGCTTTAGGCATTGCTTCTTTTTCCCCAAAAAGGTCTAAAAGAAAGTAAGCAATCGCCTCTTCAGCCCCTACTTTGTGTGTAATGGAAAGAAGGTTTTTTGAATACGCTGACACCACAGGGTCTGCAATAGGATGGAAGTAAAGTCCTGCTCCTTTGTTCATACCTATGGCATTATTCATGGCGTAGCCTGCATTGGGACTATCCGTTTTAATGGCACCCCCAAAGCTCACCACAAAATTGCTAGAGCGAATACTCTCTAAATCACCACTGTAAAGGCTTTTACCTGAAGTGCTGGCATAATGTTTGAGAAATGTTTGGTATCGTTTTGCCTCAGGATTAATCAGTTTATAGCCATATTTTTCTTTGAGCTTTTGTAAAATAAGCGCTTCTTCGTTGGTAATGTAACTCTCAAACGCAATCGTATCGACCTTGGTTTTTAAGCTATCCACCACCCTTTCAAAGGCTTTTTCATCTTTACATGTAACCTCGTTTTGGAAGTCAAACCCGTAACGAGCTGCTGCGTGAAGCGGTGCGTAGTTATGCTCACTGCTCACACGGTAAATTTTTGGCTCAGGATTGCTAATACTGGTCTGTTTGACATCGTAAAAAAGAAGCGAACAGTCACTGCTGTGAGGATTGGAAGCGGGGATTTTTTTGAGTTCCCACGCATTGGAGCTGTACTGAAAATCACTCCCCACAAGTGCACCCACAGGACACACTGCCGTACACTCGCCACATTGCGTACAGTCTAAACTCTCCGCCCCACTGGCAATGCCAATAATGGACTTTTGAAGTTTATTCCACATGGCATACGCATCTTTTTCGGTCTTATCTTTCCATGTTTTATCCAACTCTGCCCCACCACGAGGTACGGTTTTAAGCGCAGACTCACCAATCATATCCTTACAGACGGTCACACAGCGTTCACACACAATACACAAAGAGGCATCGTAGTGAATACGTCCCCACTGTTTGGTGGGGCGATGGGTATCTGCGATGCAGTGGTGTTGTGAATCCACGCCCATATGCAAGGTGTAGTTTTGAAGCTCACACTCGCCACTTTGGTCACACACGCCACACTCCAAAGGATGGTTCACATCGTAAATCTCCATAATGGCACGGCGCTCTTTTTCAATCTCTTCGCTTTTGGTGATGACATTCATCCCCTCTTTGGCTCTGGCATTACAGCTGTACGCCCGCTTACCATCAATATCCACCAAACACAAACGACACGCTAAAGTAGGTGAACAA
>RZYK01000041.1 GCA_009930355.1 Campylobacterota bacterium
TAGTGTCTTTAAAAGAGCGTCTTTCTCAAGAAAAAGAAGAGGCGTATACCTCTTTTTGTGGAGACGATATAACAAGACAAAAAAATCTTTTAAGTATTCGGCAATATGTAGAAGATGCTACATTTTATAAAGCCTCTTCTACGCAAAGTTTAATCAAGCCACTCTATACGATTATAAAGCAATTACTGAAAAAAATTATCAAGAACTCTTCTTCCTTAGACGTCTATGACAAGCCCAAAAAATTTCATGCTTTACGCCTTGATTACAAAACATTGCGGTATGTTCTTGAATTTGCTCATATAAAGCAGAGCGCTAAAATATGTAAAGTCATGCAAAATAGGTTTGGTTTGGTACAAGATACGTATAATTATTGTATGCTTCTTCAACGATACGTTCCAGCAGATGATTCTTTTTTTTATGCTACGCTTAGTACGTTAGAAAAGGATTTGAAAACTCATAAGCGTTTGTGTCTGCATAAAGAGAATGTTAAGACGCTTCAAAAAATGAGTCAAAAACTTCAAAAAATCTTTACATGTAAAAAGAGATAAATGCCAAACTTAACCTATATTTCTCATTACCCTGAACACTTAAAAGTGCAGATTCTCCAGCTTATTGAAGAAGAAAAATTGGGAAAATACCTGCTTGTAAAATACCCCACTACGCATACGATGACAAGTGATAAAGCCTTATATGCATATGTGATGGAACTTAGAGCTGCGTTTCTTCGTAAAAGTGAACCCATAACCAAAGTGCTCTACGATGGCAAAATCAGCGACATTAACGATGCATTAGGTCTGCATCGCATCACCATCAAAAATCACGGAGGCAGACTTCGTAGCAAAAGTGAGATTCGAGTAGCAAGCGTGTTTAAAAGCACACCTGAACTTTTTTTAAAAATGATTTGCGTGCACGAATTGGCGCATTTAAAAGAAAAACAGCACAACAAAGCTTTTTACGCCTTATGCGAAAAAATGGAGCCAAGTTACCATCAGTTAGAGTTTGATGTGAGGCTTTATCTGACGCATTTGGATCTGTTTGGGAAGCTCTATTAACTCTTTACATGTAAAGATTTAATAGGCTAAAATAGCGCATTTTTTTAAGGATGTGGTCATGAGAGTTTGGGTCTGGATGGTGATATGTATTGGATGGGTTTATGCGCAAACTCCTCAGAAAAATAATCTCTCCTTTGCGCTCACTCCTGAAATGTACGCATCATTGATGGCGCAAAGTTTACAAAGCTCTCTGCCTCAAACCTTTAAATATGAAACGATAGAGTTACTCGTTCAAAAAGTGTATAACAAAAAAAACAGAGTGCATTTAGAAGCGACAACCAAACAGTATGACGCTTTGCTCAAAGAGTTAAAAAAGCATACGCTTTTACCTGCGAAAGTCAAAAAAGAGTGCAAAGAGTTTTCATCATTGGCTATGGTGAGTCAGGGTGTTGAGTATATTTTGCATATCAATGTTAAAGGAAAAAAACCTTTAGAAATTCTTTACGACAAAGAGGCGTGTTTGGAGCATTTCAATCCGCAAGAAAAACTTTTTATCGGAGGCTACAACAAAAAAGGCTTAGCCACGCATTAACATACGCAGTTACGTCCTGCTTTTTTGGCTTCGTAGAGTTTCTGATCGGCTTTCATATAAAGCTCATCGAGGGTTCGATAAGGTGGCTGTAGCATTGCAAGTCCAATACTTACGGTCACACTTAAGGTTTTATTGTCCCCGTATTCGATGATGCATTCACTAATCTCTTGACGTAGACGTTCCATTTTGGTTCTGGCTTGTTCTTCGTTTACATGTAAAAGTAAAAAAGCAAACTCTTCGCCTCCAATGCGTGCGACAATATCGCTTTGGCGAACACTGTCTTGTAAATGGCGTGCAAGGGTTTTTACAACAATGTCTCCCACAGGATGCCCAAGCGTGTCATTAATACGTTTAAAAAAGTCAATATCTAAAACGGCAAAGCAGACGGAATGCTCATAACGCAACGCTTTTGCAATCTCTTGTTGGGCTAGGGATAAAAAATGCCTACGGTTAAACAATGAGGTCAGTGTGTCTGTTTGTGCGAGGTATTTTAGCTCTTCTTCTAAAACAATACGCCTGTTAATCTCTTTTTTAAGGAGGGCTTGCTCTTTTAAAAGCGCTTCTTGCGTCTGCAAGGACTCTTGTTCGTAACGTGAGCGGTGGTACTCAATCCAACTCGCAATAAAAGAGACCGCCAAATAAGCAAGGACAAAACGGACTTGAAAAGGGGTTGAATAGATAGTGTCAATGTGATCAATCACAATAAATAAAACGATGCTACAGGCTAAAAGCGCCGTACTTAAAAAAAATCCAATACGGTTGCCTAACAAAAAAATGGTTCCTACAGGATAGGTAAAGAGCCATAAAATTAAGGAACGGTCTTCATCGACGTGGTAGACAAGGTAGAGAAATAAAATGCTGAAAAAAAGGACAGCAATGTAGTAAATCTGATAGACTTTATGGGTGGAAGGGATAATAAAAAGTGAGCCAATAAGGTAAATCCCAAAAAGCAATAAACTAACAGCTAAGGCGCTATTGTGGATGTGGAAATTGTAAAATGAGGTCATAAAGGCTATGGGGAGCATCAAAAACGTAATCCACACATAGTGATTTAGTCTTGCTAAAGCCTCTTTATTTGTAGAGGGAGAACGAGAAACAATGCGATCAACGAGGTGTTGCATTTTAACAAAAAGTGTGACCATATGTTTCTCCTTTCTCTAAAAATCAAAGATAAAATATAATTGTGAGGTTTATGTGTAAAAACAAAAAAGGCGACGAGCTATATCGCCTTTTTAGAAAAATTATTTACTTTCATTTGCTTCTTTAAGAGCAGCTTCAACATACATGGCACGTAGTTTTTGCGCCATTGGACCTGGTTTACCGTTACCAATGGGCTTTCCATCAATCTCGATAATCGGTAAAACAAAGGTGGTCGCACTCGCCATAAATGCTTCATCAGCCTTCAAAGCTTCTTCAATACTAAAGAGACGCTCTTCCACTTTTATGTTATGCACTTTGGTGTATTCAAGTAAAAGTTTTCTGCGAATGCTTGGTAAAATGGCATTGGAGAGTGGACGAGTGATAATCACACCATCCTTAATGATAAATGCCGCAGATGATGTTCCCTCCGTTACCATACCATCTTCAACCATCCAACCCTCATACACACCTTTTTGGTGGACTTCTTCTTTGGCTAAAACTTGACCTAAAAGCGAGATAGACTTGATGTCACGGCGTTTCCATCGGATGTCTGCTACGCTTGCAACTTTAACACCCGTGGTGGCAAGTGGGTTATTGATGATGTTCTTTTTAAACGTAAACGCCATAAACGTAGCAGGTGTGTTTTCAGGAAAATAAAACTCACGAGGAGCGACACCACGGGTGACTTGCATGTAAACACCACCTTCAACGACGTCATTTTTCGCAATCAATGTATCTAAAATAGCATCAAGCTCTGCTCTACAAAAAGGCGATGTGAGGCTTATTTTCTTCAAACTTGCTTCAAAACGCTCATAAAAAGGCGCCTTATCGATCACTTTACCCTTAAGCACAGGTACCACTTCATAAATACCATCACCAAAAATAAATCCTCTATCAAAAATAGAGATTTTGGCATCTTCTGCCTTACAAAAATCACCGTTTAAAAAAACAATATTCTCTATTACGGACTCCCTAAAAAAATATGTGACATTTTACTCCATAATAGCTTAGGGGAGTGTGCAATAAGTAAGCAGAAGTTCCTTTTACATGTAAAAATTGAAAAGAAGTTTAGGCGATTTTGATTCCGTTTTTAAAGGTTGAACTCTAGTATTATTTTATTTTTTAGTGATATTATGATAACGTACGTTAATTATAGTGTTCAGGAGAAAAAAATGTTTTTTTTAGATAAGCCATATGTTTCTTATTTTTTAAAGAATACACTCAAAGAAAATTCCATACCTGTGGTCGGGACAAAGATACTTGAAGCGTTAGATTTGCTTGAAGGTACGAATATAATTAGCGAAGAAGAAGCAATCAATTTAGCAAAAAAATCACCTCATCTCCCCATATATTGTACTTCAGAAAATTCCATTGGTTGGATAGCCAAAAATTTAGATTTTTGCGAAATTCCACATAAAATAGAGCTGTTTAAAGATAAGATAAAATTTAGAAAATTGATACATTCTATGTACCCTGATTTTTATTTTAAAGCGCTAAATTTTGAAGATTTTGATGATGTCAATTACGAAGATTTACCCAGTGAATTTATCATAAAACCCTCCATTGGATTTATGAGTATGGGCGTTTATAGAGTAACATGTAAAGATGAATGGGATAAGGCAAAAACTTCTATAAAAGAGGCTGTAAAAGAGAGTTTAGGTTTGTATCCACTCGAAGTCATCAATGTAAAAGAGTTTATTGTAGAAGAGTGTATAGATGGTGATGAATACGCTGTTGATGCCTATTTTAATGCTTCTGGAGAACCCGTAATTTTAACGATATTAGAGCATATATTTTTTAGTGACAGTGATGTTGGAGACAGGATATATTCCACATCAAAAGCAATCATAGAAGCAAACCTTGAAGAATTCACCTCTTTTATGCAACAAATTGGTACCTTAGCAAATATGAAAAATTTTCCTGTCCATGTAGAATTGAGACGAACGAAAGAGGGGCTTTTAATCCCGATAGAAGTCAATCCCATGAGATTTGGTGGATGGTGTACTACCGCTGACATGACGTATAAAGCATATGGCTTTAATCCTTATTTGTACTATTATAATCAAGAAAAGCCAGATTGGAAAGAAATTCTAGCGGATAAAAAAGATGAGCTATACAGTATCGTAGTGCTCGATAATTCTACTGGAGTTTTAACCAGTAACGTTAAATCTTTTGATTATGAAAAACTTGTATCAAAATTTGAAGAAGTCTTAGAATTGAGAAAAATAGATTTTTACACATATCCTGTATTTGGCTTTGTATTTACGAAGACCAAAAAAGAAAATATGAAAGAGTTACAATATATATTAAGTTCAGATTTAAAAGAATTTATCACCTATTAACAAAAATATAGAAAAAAGGGGAGAGTTGCAATGGTGACATGCTACTTTAAAGTAGCTTAGGGAAGTGTGCAATAAGTAAGCAGAAGTTCCTTTTACATGTAAAAATTGAAAAGAAGTTTAGGGTACTCTCTATTCTGCTTTTAAAGATTAAATAGATATTATTTTTAGCAGGTGTTGGAGTTTGTGGAAAAGTGGCTTAGAGTATAGAAAGTTAAAAGTAAAGCCCTGACCCCTTTTACTTTTATTCTTTTATTAAGGAAGTATTTTATGAACTCTTTTTATAAAAAATTTTTCTCAAAATTTACATTTGATGACCCGATACTTACTAGAAAATTGATAGTTATTAATACATTTTTTTTAATAGGGATGATCGCATTTGTTATCTTTGGCATTATCAATTTTTTTGTCATACATGATTATCTTATATCACTTTTAGATGTTATTGCGTTTGCGATATTTTTATTCTCTTTTATAAATCTTAAAAAAACACAAAATATTGATAAAGCTACGAAAATAGGCATTGTCGTTATTTCAATATTTATGTTTACATTTGCTATTATAAACCATGACCAAAATTTCGGGCTGATTTGGAGCATCTTTTTTCCTATTTTTGCTATGGTGATGATGGGGCATAAAAAAGGGCTTATAGCCTCTCTTATTTATTATATTATACTCGATTCGATATTTTTTTACGGATTATTTTACTGGGAAAATACTAACTGGAATATGCTATCCTTTTTAAGATTTATCATTACATCCCTCGTATTGATTTTTGCAATTTTCATTATGGAGTACACCGTATATAAGATGAAAATAAATCTGAAAAAAATCTCCATTACAGACCCGTTAACCGGTCTTTATAATCGTAGAGAAATAGATGAAACTATGCGTAAGGAATATGAAAACTTTCTAAGATACGATATAAGTTTATCCGTTTGTATTCTAGATATCGATAATTTTAAGCATATCAATGACACCTACGGACATGCGATAGGAGACATGGTATTGATACAATTATCGGAAATATTAAAAAATAATACAAGAAAAACGGATACCATAGGAAGATGGGGAGGAGAAGAGTTTCTTATCATTATGCCTCATACTGATATGGACGAAGCTTTTGTGAATATAAAAAAAATAAAACAAAAAATTAATAGTTTTCAATTTGAAGAAATCGGACACCTTACCTGTAGTTTTGGTATGTCCGAAGCGCAGAATAAAGAAGAAAGCATAGAAAAACTTTTTATAAAGACGGATGAAAACCTCTATAAAGCAAAAAATACTGGAAAAGATAAGATCGTTTATTAAAGCAAAATAAAAGGCTACTTTAATGAAATTAGTCAATAAGAGAAAAGGGGTCGGAGCTAAACTTTTAACTTTTTGATTATAGTGAATTTAAAATTCTTCTTAAAATTTTTTGTTCAAATCATATTTCATTTGCTTTAGCACAGTAAATAAATCACCAATATGATTTTTACAAATGCCAAATATCACTTCTGCATCCAAGTCAAAATAATGGTGCGATATAAAATCTCGAATGCCTTTTATCTTTTTCCACTCAATTTCTGGGTATGACGCTAAAAGCTTTTTATCGGTAATTTTGTCGATGTTTTTTAAACTCTCACCAATAGCGATGAGCTTCATACAGATGCTATCGAGCTTTTCTTGACCTTCTTTTGTGTCCATAAAATCATTTTGACACTTTGCAAACGTGCATCGCTCTTGTACGATGAGTATTGCTTCGATAATCTGTTCTAAAATATCAAGTACAAGCTCTTTATCATACATAGATACCATCCCGTAAAATTCTTTTTTTTAAAGTAGGATTCATTTTTTCTCTGAGTCTTACAATATCTACTTTTGCATCAAATGCTTTTTCTAGGCTCTCTTTAAAATCATAAAGCAAAAAATAATCACTTAATTTTGTATCGATAGCAATATCAATATCGCTGTCCTCACGGTTTTCATTGCGTGCAAATGAACCAAAGAGTGCAAGGTTTGAAATGTGATATTTTTGTGCAAACTCATCTTTGTGATTTTTTAGGTATGTCAATATCGCATCTTTGTTCATAGCTTACCTCCTTCGTTACCCATTTACTATGGGATATTTAATTTTTCTTGGACAAGTATATCAAAAAATGGAATGGCTTATCTTTTTGAAAAAAATTTTCTGTTTGAGTTTTTCTACGGAAAAAAAAGGCTACTTTTATGTTCAATAAAACTGATGGATTACGTGGCACGAAAATCAAGTGATTAAAGCCCTAAAATAGGGCTTTAACTTATGTTCTGAATTTATTGAGGATAGCGTTGAGTTGTGTGGTGAGTTCATTGAGGTGCTCACTCGCCCCTGCGATTTCTTCCACACTTCTCGTATTTTGCGTTGCTAACGTATTGATCTCTTCGATTTTAGAAACGATGGTATCGATTTTTTCACCTGTTTGGATGTAGTCATTGACCGTTTTTTCATTGAGTTTGGTTGCAACATTCATCATAGAAACAGTGTTATCCAGTTTGCTTTCCACATCCCCTGCAAGTGCGTTTAATTCTTGGATTTGTGCTGAATTCACATTCATTCTCTCTGAGCTGTCCGTGATCGCTTGAACAATGACATTAATGGTTGCGTTGATTTCAACCAAACTTTTTTGAGTGCGCTCTGCTAAGGTGCGTACTTCATCGGCAACGACTGCAAAGCCCCTTCCATGCTCTCCCGCACGTGCAGCTTCGATGGCAGCATTGAGTGCTAGAAGGTTTGTTTGATCCGCAATATCGCCGATGACGGTAAGAACATTTTTAACTTGGTCGGCATCAGAGTTAAGTTGTTGGATTTTTTGTGCAAGTTCTTGCTCTGTTTGCGCACTCTCTTGAACACGCTGTCCGAGTTGTTGAAGGAACTTACGAGCACTTTGGAGTTCATTATTTGCCTTAACAATCTCTTCTTTTGAAGCTTTTGCTTCATTGACGGAAGAGACAATTTCTTGTTTGGTCTCGCTTGACATGTGTGTGGCTTGAGCAATGATGACTGAAGAGTCTTCCACACGTTTGCCCACTTGCAGGGTTGTCGCTGAGAGCTCATGCGCAATCGATGCATTTTCAGAACTGGTGCCTTTTGCTAGTTTGATGGTTGAGTGAACTTTATCGATAAATTGGTTAATCTCATGGGAAGCATCACCAATTTCATCTTGATTTTTAATGGCTAATTTTTTGGTTAAATCACCGTCCCCCGTTGCCAAATCATGGGCAGTTTCTTTAAGGTTTAAAAGAGGTTTGGCAATAATACTGGTGGTAAGAAAGTAGATTGAAATAATAGCCAGTAACGCAACGATAATACCAACGATAACTTGCAACGAAGCATTATCGTAAAGTCGATCGCTCATATCTTTATCAAGCACCAACGCTTTGGCTAAGATAATGTCCCGTGGCACTTGAATCAAAACCGCCCAGGGTTTACCTGTCGCTCCTAGTTGGATGGGTGCAACCGTTTCTATCATGCCACTATCAGCGTTGATGCGAACGAACGCTTTACCTGCTTGAATCGCTTCGTACATTTTTTCTCAACCTTTAGGCATCACTTGTTTAAAATGACCGCCTATCATACTAGGATTCTCGCTTTGGGCTACGAGCAGACCATTATCGGCAATGATGGATACCTGCCCATGCGCTTCAAACAATCCTGAATCAACTTTTTTGGCAATTTGCTGAACAAAATCTAAGTTATAATCCGCACCCGCAACGCCATAAAATTTACCATTGACGTTAATAGGCACAGACATGGTTGCTAAGAATACTTGCTTCCCTTGTACGATGTATGGCAAAGGTCCAAGCACACTCTCTTTATTGTGTTCACGTGGGGTAATATACCAACCACCTTTTAGAACACCGTTAGGATGCTTGTCGTAGGTGTCATACTCGACTAACGGTTGAACGGCAATGTTGCCTTTATCATCACGTGTCCAATAGGGGGTAAAACGCCCAGTAATAGGATTGTTACCGTCTTTGTTCACACGGAAGTTCTCATCCATTCCATCGATGGCATTTGGCTCCCAACAGGAGTAGGTACCATTAAAGCCTTTGTTATGTTTTAATACATTCAGAAGCACCGCATTGAGCTGGTCACGACCAATGTCCAAAGTTCCTTTACCCTCTTTAGATTTCAGTTTGCTCACTTCAAAGGTATTCGCCATCGTACGAGCAGCATTCAACGCCAACTCTAATTCAGCCTGAATGGTACCACTTTGCTCACCTGCTAAATTTTGCAGTCTCTCCATGTTGAGCTCCGTCAGCAAAGAAGAAACCTCAGAAGAGACGACATCTTGTGTGCTTTTTGATGAATACAACCCATACCCTACCAATAGAATCACTGCTGAAATCAGACAAAGACCAGCTATTAAAACAATCTTCGTTTGAATCGATTTAAATATCATCGCACACCCCCTTTTTTATTATTGTTTGCATATAAACTATATCATTCACTAACGTTGCTATTAAGTATTTACTCCTTGCGATAAAACTTCTTCAGTGAATGTGTGTTACACGGTAACAAATATTAGAATTATGAGAAATATAATCAAATTTCTTTATGCCATAATTTCAATATTCAAGATTTACTTAAACAATAATCGTCATATCATCAATACATAATGAAAAATAATAGGGATTGGAGCTAAACTTTTAACATTTATTTCGTCATTTTAAGTCACTCATGCAACTTTTTGAGATGAAAAACCCAACATGAGCTTTGATGTTTTTAAAGTCTAAGTTCGCCTGTTTAAGTCTCATCTACATAGAGTGATGTACTAAAACCAATTAACATTTTGCTTTCTATCTTTATTTTTTTTGAAAACTCTTTTTCTACGGAACACTATATGCAATTCTCTGTTGTGAAATAAACTCACACAAGGAGAAGAGAATGTCAGAACTCAGACAAATTGCTTTTTACGGCAAAGGCGGAATTGGTAAATCAACCACTTCACAAAATACACTCGCGGCAATGGCGCACTACTTTGGTAAAAAAATCCTTATCGTAGGCTGTGACCCAAAAGCGGACTCAACCCGTCTTATTTTGCATGAAAAAGCGCAATGTACCATTATGCAACTAGCAAGCGAGGTTGGAACGGTTGAGGACTTAGAACTTGAAGATGTGTGCAAACCTGGAGCGGCTGAGTTTCACCCTGATGATACGACGATTACCGAGGGTTACATTATGTGTACAGAATCAGGTGGCCCAGAGCCAGGAGTTGGTTGTGCGGGACGTGGTGTTATTACGGCGATTAACTTTCTTGAAGAAGAGGGTGCGTACGATGAAGAGCTTGATTTTGTCTCGTATGACGTTTTGGGTGATGTTGTGTGCGGTGGCTTTGCGATGCCAATTCGTGAGGGAAAAGCACAAGAGATTTACATCGTTATGTCAGGTGAAATGATGGCGATGTATGCGGCCAACAACATCTCAAAAGGGATTTTAAAATACGCCAATACAGGTGGCGTGAGACTCGCAGGACTTATTTGTAACGCTCGTATGACTGATCGTGAGTACGACCTAGCCAAACACTTAGCAGAGCAAATTGGCACACAGCTCATTCACTTCGTCCCACGCAGTAACCATGTTCAAAGAGCTGAGCTTCGTCGTATGACAGTGGTTGAGTTCGCTGACAAGTCTGACCAAGCGTATGAGTACCGAGAATTAGCACGTAAAATCATCGCAAACGATTTAAAAGTGATTCCAAAACCACTGGAAATGGACGACCTTGAAGCGCTACTTATGGAATTTGGTTTAGAAGAAGAGGTCGAAGCCGATGCTATCGGTAAAAAAGCCACAGCGTAATTCATTGTAACACGCTTTTAAAGCAAAGCTTTAAAAACTACGCTAACGCTGAGTTCCCCTCGGCGGGATGCCCACGCACCCTTGGTGCTATAAAAAATTTAAATGTAAGAGGAGCACATTATGTTTATTTGCGGATACCACTTCCCAGCATCTATGGGAAATAAAATTAGTCATGAACAAGTCGTTGATAAAGTTACCAGTGAAGCAGGAGACCTAAGCGATGTTAGCTACGCTGTTCTTATCTCCGAAAACCGTGATGGTGTAAAACAAGAGGATTTAAGGGTTGAAAAAGGCTCTTTTCTTTTTACGGCATTGGCTGATTATTATAAAAAATCAGATATTGAGGGTGAATACAAAATGATTTATTACACCAATAAATATCAAATGAGTGAGGTTTCTAAAGCGGTGGATGGTGGCGTAACAGCAGCAGTATGCAAAAAGCTTGATGACATGTTGTTGTATCGGGTTAAAGTCGCTTAAGTGCGAGTTACATGTAAAAGGAAACGAGCATGACAACTGAAACATTGTTAAGCCAACAACAAGCCGCCATTGCGGAAGTGCTTGAGGCTTATCCTGAAAAAGCGAGAAAAAGCAGAGAAAAACACCTAGGCGTTGATGCGCCTGAGGGTGTTAAAGGTGCGTGCGATAGCACTAAAAGCAACAAACAAACCGTTCCAGGGGTGATGTCTCAACGTGGCTGTGCGTACGCAGGAAGTAAGGGCGTTGTGTGGGGACCTGTGAAAGATATGATTCATATCAGCCATGGGCCTATTGGCTGTGGTCAGTACTCAAGGGCTGGACGACGTAATTATTACGTGGGGACGACTGGGGTTGATACCTATGTTACCATGAACTTTTCAACCGATTATCAAGAAAAAGACATTGTCTTTGGTGGCGATAAAAAACTCAAAGCTGCTTTGGCAGAGATTGATGCGCTTTTCCCCCTTAACAATGGCATTACGGTGCAAAGTGAGTGTCCCATTGGTTTGATTGGCGATGACATTCAAGCGGTGGCTAAAGCGTACAAAAAAGAGACAGGAACACCAACGGTTGCCGTTTCGTGTGAGGGGTTTCGTGGTGTTTCTCAAAGCCTTGGGCATCACATCGCCAATGACGTTATTCGTGATGAGGTGCTAAGCGATAATGCGTATAAAAAAGATTTTGAGAGCACACCGTATGATGTCACTATTATTGGGGATTATAACATTGGTGGAGATGCGTGGAGTTCACGAATTTTGCTTGAAGAGATGGGGCTTCGTGTAATTGCTCAATGGACTGGCGATGCGACCTATAAAGAGATGACGATTGCACCAAAAGCGAAAATCAACCTGTTGCACTGCTACCGAAGTATGAACTACGTGGTACGTCATATGGAGCAAGAGTTTGGTGTGCCGTGGATGGAGTATAACTTCTTTGGCCCTACCAAAACCACCGAGAGCTTACGCAAAATTGCCGCCTTTTTTGATGAGAGCATTCAGGTAAAAACCGAAGCAGTCATCGCCAAATACACCGCAATGACCGATAAAGTCATTGAAAAATACCGCCCAAAATTGGAAGGTAAAACCGTAATGCTCTACGTCGGAGGTCTTCGCCCTCGTCACGTCATTGGGGCGTATGAAGATTTGGGGATGGAAGTCATTGGTACGGGGTATGAGTTTGGGCATGGGGATGACTATAAACGCACCAAAGAAGAGCTTTCTCGTGCGACACTCATTTACGATGACGTG
>RZYK01000264.1 GCA_009930355.1 Campylobacterota bacterium
TGAAAGTGATAAGGCAAAACATCTTGCAAAAGAGGCAAAAAAACTAGGATTTCGTGCATGGGAAGTTGCTAAAAATATGGTAGATGGTGCCGTAAAAGGGGCCAAAGAAGCAATGAAAAAAGATGAAAAATAAGCTTTTACATGTAAGGATTAATCCTTACATGTAAACACGCCTTAAACCTATAAAAATTCTTATTCCAATCCTTTAGAGTGGATAAGCATAACCTTATCGGCAACAAATTTAATTTTAATGTACTGCTTTTCATCACCCCACGTACAATCGTTCATCCCAATCAAAGCATCGCACGTACTGGCTTTTCCTAAAATGGCATTAACCTCTTTAAAACTCATGCCTACATCAATTTTATCGTAATTTTCTTTACTCACTTTTGAACAACCTGCAATGAAAAGCATCACAAAAACAATCAAAAAGTACCGCATAAACACTCCTTTACCCAACGTTAATAAAGATAGCCTAGCATACTTTTACTGTTCGTTAGCTTTTCATTACATCTATTTTTTAGTAACGATAGCGCAATGAAGCACGTACATTTTGAGCTGACTGAACCGCACCAGTGGCTTTATTTACATCTTGTGGAGTTCCCGTCCATCCAAAGAAAGTATCGCTACCTGTGTAGTCATAGTCAATATACAAGTAACTCAACTGTGCGGTCAAATTTTTACCTACAAGTGGCAAGGTATAATAAATTTCATACGCATCACCACGAGCCGCAAGTTTTGAGCCAACAAGAGTATCCTCGCCATAGGTAAAGCTTCTCCAGTATTTACTGCCGTGGTTATACTCTAAGCCCAATCGATGCCCTTCAAAGAAACTTGGAATCTGAATACCGGTGTAAATAGAAGAACCGGTTTCACTGTCCGTACTCCCTAGCATACCAGTAGCTTCTTGAACCAGTGATGAGCCATTCATTGCGCCTATTACATTCTTGTTTGGATCGGTTTTACTAAAGGCATAAGAGATAAAGAAAATAGAATCATCCAGAAAATCACTAATACCATCACCAATACCATTGACCTGCAAGGATAATGCACCACCTGTCAAATCACCAACATCTGCAAATTTAAAAGAAGTTGCTGATAGCATATTAATATCCATCATATTCCAACCTTTAAATGCATTCGCCATGACTTTATATTGACCATTATCATAAACTTGGAAAATAAGCCCTGCTAAATCCATATTAGGAGTATCCCCATCTTCTGAATAGCTTGAGTTAAAGCCACCAGTTGATGACATAGAATACGAACCTCGTGTCTCAGAGAATCCTCTACCTAAACACAGTTTCACATACATTCCAGAGATGCCTGTCAGCTTGTCTAAATCAAATTTAAAGCTCGCACCATCAAATTCCATATTGATATTGTGACCAATCGGCGACGCTGGATTTTCATTGTCTGCTCTAAGATTAGTTAAGAAACCATCAATTGACGGACGACGACCAAAACTAGCCGTATATGGCATATCACCCATATTTCCAAAATAGAGGAAATACGCTTCTCTTAATTTAATCGTACTGTCATTTGGTTTTTGCGTACCATACCAGTCAAACGATTGAAACATCGTTCCATTCGTTGCCATATTTGTTTGACCAAATGCTTTATACGCTCCCAATGAACCTTTAAAGACTAAATTGTCCGCAGGTTGTGCTGCCATACCAAGAATCAGCTTATTGGTCCAAACACCATTATCTTGATCGGATAGACCTTTTATCTTGTAATCAACTGCATCATAAGAGGTACGTAAATCTACACTCCATTTGATATTATCATTGGCATCATGTGCTTTTACCTCTGATATTTGAGCTTTAAGTGCATCAATATTGATTTTTGACTGAGCATTTTTAAGTTCAGTCATCTGTGCTTTTAATGCTTCTATTTCTTGTCGAAGTGAATCATCAGCACCAGACACATAAGAAAGTGCCAAACAAAGTGGAAGAATAATTTTTTTCATCATTAACCTTTAATTAGTAAAAAATATTTAACTATTTAGCAAGCAGGTACATTACCACTATCGCTAGCAAACTCTACACAGAAATCTCTAATATCAGGCATAAATTTTTCAAATTTATCACCTTTTAAAAATCCTTCTAATCCAGGATACTTTTTAGAATATTCTGCAACAAACTTCTCAGCCTTTCCATCAAAAAGAACTTTCCATTCTGCTTGAGTATGTTCTACTGCGAATTTAGCGCCGTTTAAACCAGAGTCTTTTTTCATGTATTTTAAATAATACTTTTGACCCTTTGCTGCATCTGCTAACGCAGATGTACTTAATAACCCAACAACCATCAAAGTAGAAGCTATAAAGCTCATTACCTTTTTCATTACCATCCTTTAATATTGAGATACTACTTATGGTAACTAAAGTAAAATAAATTTTAATTTAAAGTAAGTATTTATCATCAATTATAAAAATTTATTTTACCTATATGTAACAAATATCTATAAAGAGTTCAGGAGAGACATAGAATCATCAAGTTTAGAAGAAAATGATAAAGAAAAAAAGAAGATGATTAAATAAAAAGATGATTAAATAAAAAGTAGATTTTTGAAGAAAAAAGAATCACGAACTGGCAGCGACCTACGTTTCCATCCCAGTAAGGGAAAGTATTATCGGCGATGAAGAGCTTAGCTTCCTGGTTCGAAATGG
>RZYK01000265.1 GCA_009930355.1 Campylobacterota bacterium
TTCCTTTCTGACAGAGTTACGAAAGATCCATAGGGTCTTTTGTAATTTAGATGTTCATTGTATAACTCTCACAAAGGATTGTCAAATGCAAGTTGCTCTTGAACACCTTGAATTGCTGCCAAAAATATTGGAAAAACTTACACTCATTGAAAAAAAGCTTGAAGACTCACAAAGTAAGCGCTGGATGAATGTTAAAGAACTTGGTAAATATTTAGGATATTCAGTGGACCATATTTATAAGCTAAGAGATGATACTTTTTTTGAAGGAATTCATTTCCACAAAAGAGGTAAATTATTGTTCGATAGGATTGAGATTGACAAATGGGTTATTGGTGCAGATACGAGCAATAAACGGCAAGAACAAAAGAATAATATTGATGCCATTCTAAATTCTGTATTGCATAAGAAAAAATAAAAATATCTCACTATTTTGTATTGAACCCATACGATGCAGAAGAATTTAATATCTTCAGCATCGTACTTACATTCTTATTTTCTAGGAGGATTATTTCCTCTTCCTCCACCTGATGGTTTTCCCGTTGTGCTTGGAGCATTGACAAGTCCAGCCATTGTTTTCTCCTTTTATTTAATGACTTTGAATTGCATGAATAAATTCAATCTTTGAGATACCTATATCTTTCAATATCCCACATAATAAGCCTGTTTTGACTATCTTTTTCTTATAAGCAGGCACGACAATCGTTTTACGCGCTTGAGTTGTGAAGATTTTATGACTACCGTTTTGTCTTTCACACACATATCCAAGTGATTGCATAAAACGTATCAAGCTATTTCCTGTTACATTATGAAGAAGTGCCATTATTTTCCTTTGTAATAAGGACTTTTTGGATTGTTAGGGTTTAATTGAGCACCACGGTTTCCTTGAACAGCATCATAGGCTTTATTGGTACCACTTGTTCCTTTGTTACTGTTAAGCTGATTTGCATGATTGTTGTTATTTGCCTGAGTTGGTTTTGAACTATTCTTTGACATGGTTTTTCCTTTATTTTAATAAATTTTGAATTTTTTGAAACTCTTCATGACTGCTTTTTGTAAAGTACACAGTCATAAAGTTCCAAATGCCTTCATCTGCTAACACATAGAATTTTATTAAATGTTCTAATCTAACACTATGATTAGCAAACACCTTATGTATAACGCAGCCTTGAAATTCAACTTGTATCAATGAATCAAGATTTAAGAAAAATGGTTCATCAATACAACGAATTGCAAGACCACAGTTATCACTAAAAAAAACATTTTTGGAAGGAATCTGAATAAACATTTTTATGTTCAAGCTCCCTTATCAAAGGATTGTCTTCTTTGATGACGACAAAAGAGTTAATCATCCCATCTATCATGAACCCACTCCTCATCTTTTAACCCTCTATCGATTACCCAATCAGGATAATTACCGCAATATAACATTTTGTCTCCTTGTGAGAAATTTGATACAATCATTTGTACAATTGAATCATTGAAAGAATTATTGCATTAGGAATAGGGACAAATATGGGGACAAAAACGGACCTAGAACAATATTTAGAATTATGGGATTTATTTGAAAGCGAGATAAAAGTGAGTAAGAGAATAAAGCCAAATTCTTTAGCAGGGTTTGCGAAATATTGGGAAACATATAATGATCCAACAGAAGAAAATGATGCAAAAAGAGTATGTGATAAATTAGAAAAAATGAGAGCTCGGAAAAATGGACTTAGCCGTGTTCAAAAAAATACTCTTTTAACACTCACAACCTATTATAAAAGTCTAAATGAAGATTATTATGTTCAAGAACTATTACCAGATGAAAGCTATGAGCATTGGTTCGATTAGTTTAAACAATTCCTATAACGCTTATTCAATTCTTCTTCTAACCATTCAGATCCTTTTACACGTGCTATTTGTGCATCTATTACCCCAGACATAGATTCGACTGCACAAGCACAAGTATCTCTAACTTGAGGAGTATTTTTTCGTTGATCGATGCACTGTTTCATCATTTTATATTCTGTTTTAACCGAAACTCGATTTATGTGCAAGTAGGCATCAGTCGTTAAAACAATTCCCCCTGTGAGCACAAAACTTACTATACCATTTGAAACTATTTGTCCAAATTTCTTGCCAGCAAAAGAAGTTTCACATGATTTACATTTGATCTCTTCTACCGTGTGAATAGTGTTAATATCTTTGCATTTAGGGCAACAAATATCAAATGATGGATCAACAACTAATTTTTCACCCATAAAATCTCCAAAAAGTATATGTTAAAAAATGATTCAATATTCCAAAGCTTCAATTATACCCCTTCTTTTTTTTGCCTCTTACTACCCCATCAAACATTTTCTTAGCCTCAACCCAAGAGTTGTAATACTCTTTTAAAACTCTGGTTGGCTTTTTATGATTCATACTCCCATACACTTTTTCCAAAAGATACTCCCCAAACAAAGTCTCTTCAATTTTCAAGAGGTAATAACGCATTCTACCTTTAACAGACCGAGTAAGAAGTAAATGATCCTTTTGTACTGAAAAGAGATTAGGGTGTTGCATAAATTAAATATCCAATAACTTTTTCATCTTATCAGACTTGTAAAACTCTTCAATCACTTTATTGATAATAAAATCAAACGAATCACGATTTGAAAGACCTTCTATCTCTTTTTTA
>RZYK01000042.1 GCA_009930355.1 Campylobacterota bacterium
TTTACATGTAAGGAATAAAATCCTTACATGTAAAAAAGAGATTTATTCAATATTGTCTTGATTGTAAATTTTTTCGTCTAACTCACCTTCACTCTTAGCCACTAAAACAGAAACCATTGCATCACCTGTTACGTTAACAGTGGTTCGTGCCATATCTAAGATTCTATCAATTCCTGCAATAATTGCAATACCTTCTAATGGAAGGTTGACAGAAGTTAAAACCAATGAAAGCATAATAAGACCTGCACCTGGAACACCTGCTGTTCCAATAGACGCCAAAGTTGCCGTAACAATAATCGTTAAGTAATTTGCGAAGCTCAAATCCACACCAAAAGCTTGAGCAACGAACATCACACACACACCTTGATAAATCGCTGTTCCATCCATGTTAATGGTAGCACCTAAAGGCAGAACAAAACTCGCAATCGGTTTAGAAACACCTAAATTGTGGATGGTATTGCTTGTAGTTACAGGCAAGGTTCCTGAGCTACTGGTGGTTGTAAAGGCAACACTTTGTGCCGATAAAACACCTTTAAAAAACTTAATCGGATTGAGTTTTGCAAAAACTGCAAGACCTCCACCCATCGTAAAAGCCATATGAATCAATGAAGCAACATAGACACATACAATGACTTTTGCAAGACTCATAAGCACATCAATACCATACGAAGCTGAAACCCATGCCATCAAACCAAAAACACCAATCGGTGCAAAAGAGATGACAATTTCAGTCATTTTAAACATTGCTTCTGAAAACGATTCAAAAAATGCAGCAACGGGTTTCCCTTTATCGCCTGCGAGGTTAATAGAAATACCTAAAAAGACTGCAAACACAATGATTTGTAAAATATCACCTTTGACCAAGCTGTTCATTGGGTTTGAAGGAATAAGTGCTAGAAGCGTATCAATCAATGGTGGAGCTTTTTTCGCTGCCACAGCCGCATTGTCCACAAGTGCTACACCTGAGCCTGGTTCAAAAATAATACCAAATGCCAAACCAATTGCAACTGCAATTGCTGTAGTAACCAAATAGATAGAAAACGTTTTAAGACCAATACGGCGCATTTTGGTTAAATCTTCCATTGATGTAATGCCCGTTACTAATGTTACAAAAACCAAAGGCACAATCAACATCTTAATCATATTAATAAATAACGTTCCTAAAGGCTTTAACATTAACGCAGTTTCTTTAAATAAAAGACCCATTGCCAAACCTAAACAAAGACCAATAAAGATCTTCTTCCACAAAGCTAAGTGTTTCCACCATGCAATCATTTTTTCTTCCTTTTTATAAGATAAATTTATTTTAAAAATCCAAAGTGACCCGAAAGAGACTTTTTCTCTTTTGAAACCCAAAAAGTACCACTAAAAAACACCCCTGTGTATATCTGCTACATTTTTTGGGAAGAAACGTTACAATGTGAAATATCTAAACATAAATATTGTTAAGTAACGTTACACATATATGAATCATCGTTACATGTAAAAACATACTAAAGCACCATTGCCGCAATCCATCCGAAAACAATTAATGGAATATTATAGTGAAGGAAGGTAGGAACAACCGTGTCCCAAATGTGGTCATGCTGACCATCGACATTCAAACCTGATGTAGGTCCTAACGTCGTATCGGATGCGGGAGAACCTGCATCCCCTAAAGCAGCAGCTGCACCCACTAAAGCGATGGTTGCCAAAGGCGAAAATCCAAACTCCACACACAACGGTACATAAATGGTCGCAATAATAGGAATGGTTGAAAAAGACGAACCAATACCCATCGTAATAAAAAGTCCCACTAAAAGCATTAATAAAGCAACCAATGCCTTATTATCACCAATGGCATGTGACACAGAGCTAACGAGCGTCGTTACTCCTTGCGTAGCTTTCATCACTTCAGCAAAACCACTCGCTGCAATCATAATAAAACCTATCATGCCCATCATATAAACACCTTTGGTAAAGACATCTTGCGTTTGATTGGCTTTGACAACACCCCCTAAAATAAAGATGATTAACCCTGCTAGAGAACCCAAAATAATAGAATCGGTATAGAGTTGTAAAGAGAGCGCTAAGACAATGGCTACACATGCAATCAAAACATGAAACAGACTCAACGTCCGTGCTTCAGGTTCTGTGGCAAGAATTTTAGAGAGAGAGTATTCACGTGGTTTTCTATACGTGAAAAAAATGGCGACCAAAAGACCTAAAAACATCCCAAAAACAGGAATCATCATACCCAAAGGCATTTGAGCCGATGTCACCATCATGCCATTTTCAACAATGTTTTTCATTAAAATATTATTAAGAAAAATGCCACCAAAACCCACAGGAAGTAACATATACGTAGCCGTTAAACCAAACGCAATCACACACGCCACCATACGCCTGTCAATTTTAAGTTGTGCCATCGTATGCAAAAGGGGTGGAATTAAAATAGGAATAAATGCAATATGAACAGGAATAAGGTTTTGAGAGCTAATAGCAATCAGTAAAATGACACTTAGCAGTATTGCTTTAAAATAAATTCTTTGAGTAGGTGTTGACTCTTTTCCCATCTTTTTAATGACATAACGTGCCAAAACATCCGTAATTCCTGAATGAGAAATAGCCACAGCAAAAGCACCCAGCATCGCATAGCTTAGAGCAATGGTTGCGCCTCCGCCTAACCCTTTGTTAAAAATCTCAATCGTTTCACCTATAGGTAAACCTGCCATCAAACCTCCTGCAAGTGCGCTGAGGGTTAATGCTATGACCACATTCACACGCATTAAGCTTAGTGCCAACATTAAAAAGACAGCAAAAACGACTGGATTCATCCAACTCCCTTAAAAATTTCTAAATATATACAATAAAACGTAAAGTTATAGCTAAATGGCTCTAAAAGAGCAATTAACGAGCAAAACTATACCATTTTTTCGTGAGTTACCAAAGAATTTAACGCTTAAATTTTCATCAGTGCCACTTCTCGTAACGAAAGAGGTTTATGCTCTACATTTCATTATTTTAACGTCTGTTTTTTTGGATACGCTCATTGGCTTCTTCAATACGTTCCCATGAAATCACTCCATTTTTCACTTGTGAAAAAATGGTCTCAACAATTTCACTGGTCTGTGTTTTTGAGAGCTGATTACCAAAAAGAAGCATATCAATTCCAGAATTGATCGCTAAACTCAGGGCTTCTTTTAACGTATAATGGTTTGCAATGGCTTGCATTTGCATATCATCACTCACCAATACCCCTTGAAAACCTAATTTTTCTCTTAGCAAAGTTGTATTGATGGCATATGAGAGTGTTGCGGGGTATTTTGCATCAAGATGTGCATTAAAAACATGAGCAGACATAATCATAGCAACTTTATTGTTATCCATCAGTCGTTTATACGGTTCTAATTCAACCTCACTCCACGTTTGTGTCACATCTACAAACCCCAAATGGGAGTCGCCCAAAGAAGAACCATGTCCAGGAAAATGTTTCAATACACTGACAATATGATGAGAGGAGAGAGCATCAATAAAAGCAGTTGCATACGCACTCACAACATTAACATCTGTTCCATAAGAGCGTTCTAAGCCTACGATAACACTATTTTGTGGATTACGTGCGAGGTCAACATCCGGTGCAAAATTGCAATTAATGCCATTTTCTAAGAGCATCTGTGCCATTGCATTATAAGTTACAATGGCATTTTGCAATGAATCTTGTGCAACCTTATGGGCAGAAGGTGTTTGTATAAATCCAGCCAAAGGTTTCAGTCTTGCGACATTTCCACCTTCTTGATCAACACAAATAAGTAAAGGATTTTTAGCAAAAATATTAAGAGTGTGCGTCAATTTACGAAGTTGCGTTGAAGATCGAATATTTTTTACACGGGTTTTATCCGAATAAAAACGATCAAATAAAATAACACCACCTAACTCATACCGTACTATCTCTTCAATAACAGCAGAGGTGTTGGTGAGACTTTCTTCATCAAACCCAACAATAAGCATATGCCCTATCATTTTTTTTAAAACATCATCATTAGGCATAGCCTGAAGCGGAAGTATATAGAGCCAAAACGCTATACACAAAAGAACACTATTTCGCAAAGTTATCCTTTCATTCTCAAAATATCTTTACATGTAAAGATATAATGCCCCTAATGTTTCTCACTATTTTTAGTATCACAAACGCCCTCTTTTGTAAACGTACCACACGCTTTAACGTACTCTATTCCCCAATCGAACATCTCTTTAAGCACAGGACGTAATTTCTCACCAATGGGAGTCAGTGAATAGACAACTTTGGGCGGAATTTCAGCAAAAACTTCCCGTTTGATGAGCTTTTTTTCTTCCAAATCTCGCAATTTAACCGTCAGTGTCTTTTGCGTAATTTCAGAGACCTCTTCAAATAAATCTTTATAGCGCTTTTCCCCCTCCAACAAATGCCAG
Organism: Campylobacterota bacterium; assembly: GCA_009930355.1. Taxonomy (GTDB): domain Bacteria; phylum Campylobacterota; class Campylobacteria; order Campylobacterales; family Sulfurospirillaceae; genus Sulfurospirillum. Next base: position 4,432 of record RZYK01000042.1, read on the forward strand.
ATAATGCCCAATTTCCATTTATCGTTGAAAATGTCTTGCACAATTAAAACAGAGCATTTATACTCTTTATCGTTCACAATATACACGCTATTCCTTTTTCATTTTGAAAAACTATTTGAAAGATTATACCGTGATTTAAATATTTTTATCCTTACATTACAAAAGTATCGTAAGGATATATTAAGTACGACAATTTTATACTTCATTCAATTAAATCAAAAGGAAATCCATGAAAAATGTACTAATTCTCAACGGTCATCAATACTACCCAAATATTGCAGAAGGTAAACTCACACAAATGTTTATTAATACCGCAGAAGCATTTTTACAAAGCAAAGGCTTTAACGTCAAGCATGCGAAGGCTGAAAGTGACTACAACGCTTTAGAAGAGGTTGAAAAGTTTAAATGGGCGGATTTTTTCATTATTCAATACCCCGTTTACTGGATGGGAACACCGTGGATGATGAAAAAATACATCGACGAAGTTTTTTCAGCAGGTGCAAACAATGGCATTTACGCGAGCGATGGAAGAAGCAGACATGATGCCAGTAAACGCTATGGAAGCGGTGGTTTGATGCAAGCTAAAAAGTATATGCTCTCACTCACCTACAACTGCCCAAGCTCTGAATTTAGCAATAAAGAGGGCTTTTTTGATGGTCTTAGCCTTGATGAAGCCAACATTGCCACGCACAAAACATGGCAATTCTGCGGTGCCATACCAATGCAGACTTACTCCGTACATGATATTTTTAAAGGCGATTTAGATATTGAGGCTGAAAAAGCTAAATTTGTCGCTATTTTGTCACAAAACTTTTTAGGATAAATCATGAAAAATCCAACGCTAACACAACTGCAAAACCGAAAATCCATTCGCCATTTCACAGGAGATGCAGTGAGTGAAGAAGATTTAGAGACCATTTTTAAAACGGCTCAACGTGCTCCCACTTCCATCAATGGGCAACAAATTAGTCTTGTTTACACCAGAGATAAGGCTAAACTTCAAACCATTGCCAAACTGTGTGGTGGACAAGAGCACATTGCTGAAGCAGATGTATTTGTAGGCATCGTCATCGACTTTAACCGCACCAGTGCGATTGTAGAGAGTGTGGGGAGAAATCACATCATTGAGCAAAGTGCTGAGGGAATTATGGTAGGAGCGATTGATGCTGGCATTATGCTAAGTCAGCTCCAAACCGCCGCTGGGGCGTTGGGGTATGGCACAACCGCCATTGGTGCGGTACGAAAAGAGAGTGAATCGTTTATAAAACTTTTTAATCTTCCTGCTAAAACCTTTTTAGCGCTCGGTTGCATCATGGGCGTACCCACCGAAAAAGCCAAAAACGCCCCACTTAAACCACGTGTCGCACTGGAGACTTTTGTGATGCAAGAGCGCTATGAGAGTGAAAAGGTACGTCAGGGTGCATTGGCGTACGAAGAGACACTCAAAGCATTTCGTGAGCAAACAGGAAGCGGTTCGATGCCCACGTATGAGGAAATCACTGCTAGTTACTACGCCGATATCTACTACCGAAAAACCGCACAAAGCTTAGTGTCGCAAGGGTTTGCGTTTAAAGACGAATAAAAATTTCAAAGGGATACACATGAACGGTATCCCATTTTTTCCGCTAAAATACCTCTCCTAAAAATCTTTACATGTAAAAGAGAGTTTATGAACCCACTTATTCCCATTTTAGTTCAAAAAACAGGCATTGCCAAAGAGTATATTGTTAATATTTTAAAGCTTTTAGAAGAAGGCTCGACGATTCCTTTTATCGCGCGGTATCGCAAGGAAATGACGGGTGGGGCGAGTGATGAGCAGCTTCGTGAGTTTGAAACCATTTACGCTTACGCCAAAAAACTGCATGAGCGTAAAGAAGAGGTTTTGCGCCTTATTGAAGAAAAATCGACCCTGACCCCCGAGATAAAAAGTGCGGTTGAAAAAGCACAAACGCTGCAAGCCATCGAAGATATTTACCGACCTTTTAAAGAGAAGAAAAACAGTCGTGCGGCTGTGGCGATAGCAGCAGGGCTCACCCCTTTGGCAGATATATTGGAGCGCTCAGAGCTTGAGGTGGAAGCATTTGAGAAAAAGGCGCAGAGTTTTGTAAAAGAGCCAGTCAAAAGTGTGCAAGAAGCCATCAAAGGTGCGCAAGACATCCTTGCGGAGCGTTATGCTGATGATGCTAAAGAGCGAGAGTATTGGCGAGGACAACTGCATGATTTTTCTTCCTTTGAGATAAAAGCTTCCAAAACCTTACAGCCTGAGGGTCTCTATGCCAAGCTTGCAGGTAAGAGCGAACGCATCGCTTCCATTCCCTCACATCGCTACCTTGCTATGATGCGTGGCGTTGCGGAAAAAGAGTTACATGTAAAGATAAGCTACGAGATGGAGCGAGTAGAAAGTGCTGTTAATCGTTACCGTATTCCTCGTAACGCTAAGAGTTCTAAAACGTATCTTTTAGAAGCGTATGTGGATGGATTTAAACGTCTTTTGTTTCCCTCTATTGAGCGAGAAATTCACGCTCTGATTAAAGAAAAAGCTGACACACAGGCGATTGCGACCTTTGGGAAAAACCTCTCTCAACTCTTAAATACGCCACCTGTGACCAAGCGGGTGATTTTGGGTGTTGATCCAGCGTATCGCACGGGGTGTAAACTCGCCGTCGTAGATGAACACGGTACGTACGTGACCCATGCCGTCATTTACCCAACACCGCCTCAAAGTGACTATGAGGCTTCGGCTAAAGTTATCAAAGAGTTTGCGCAAAAGTATCATATCAGCGCTGTGGCGATTGGCAATGGAACGGGTTCTCGGGAAAGCCAAGAGTTTTTCGCACGTCTTAACCGTGACATGGGTTTAAACCTTGCCTACACGGTGGTCTCCGAAGCGGGCGCTTCTATCTATTCGGCTTCTAAAATTGCCTCAGAGGAGTACCCAAATCTTGATGTGACGATTCGTGGGGCTATCTCCATCGCACAACGTCTGCGTGACCCGATGGCAGCGCTTGTGAAGATTGACCCCAAATCTTTGGGCATCGGTCAGTACCAACACGATGTCGACCAAAAACAACTCGAGAAAAAACTGCACGAAGTCACAGAAGATTTGGTGAATCGCATCGGCGTTGATCCCAACAGCGCTTCTCTTTCACTGCTCTCTTATGTAGCGGGTGTGGGAGCCAAAATCGCTAAGGCGATTGTTGAGTATCGTGAGAGCAAAGGGGCATTTAAAAGCAAGTCGGAGCTAATAAGCGTAAAAGGGTTGGGAGCAAAAGCGTACGAGCAATGTGCGGGATTTTTCCGTATTCGTGAGGGTAAAAGTGTGTTGGATAACACGGGTGTGCATCCTGAGAGTTACGCTATAGCACAAAAACTTTTAGCACGTTCTGATTTGGCAACTTTGAGTAAAGAGCAGATTACCGCTTTAGCCAAAGAGCAAGATATCGGTGAGGCAACGCTGTGCGACATCATCGCTGAGCTGTTAAAACCAGGGTTTGACCCTAGAGAAGAGTTACCTCCTATTGCGTTTCGCTCAGACCTCACAGATATTAGTGAGCTTAGTGAGGGCTCTTACGTCTCAGGTGTGGTGCGAAACATCGCAGATTTTGGGGCGTTTGTGGATATTGGGCTTAAAAATGACGGACTCATTCACATCTCCCAAATGAGTGAGAAACGCATCGCACATCCTTTGGAAGTGCTTAGCATCAACCAGCAATTAAGCCGTATTCGAGTCTTAGAAGTGGACAAAGAAAAAGGCAAAGTGAGTTTGAGCCTCAAAGAGATTTAGGCTTTACATGTAAAAGATAAAGAAGGGTTATAATGAAAGAAAAATTCAAAAAAATTGCAGACCATGCGTTTACAAAAAAGGTGCTTTTTGATCTAAAACCACAAAAATCACTTTGGGGGATTTTAGGCGTTATCCTCTTTTTTATTGCCCCTGAAATTTTGGCGTATTTTTATGCGAATGAGATTGTAGCATATGCCAAAGAGAGCTTAAGCCTCCAACCTTCAACGATTGAAGCATACAACTACAAAATTTTGATTAAACTTTTTGAAGATGGAATGAGCTGGATTAATCTTAGCATTGGAGTCGCATTACTCATTTGGTTATTTTTTTAAGCTTTACATGTAAAGAAAAAACTTCTTTACATGTAAAATTATTTTAAAGCTTTTTAAGTGCCTCTTTGGCGTATTTAACACCCAATTCATAGGCTTTATTATTAGCAGCATGGACTTTTTCTGGGACTTTTGAAAGCATCACTTCACGTACCAACTCATGAGGAAGGACTTGCGTCATCTCAACGGTAATGGAAAGGGCTACCACCGATTGGGTAATGACATTACCCACCTCTTCTTTAGCAATGGTAATGAGTGGAATCTCGATAATTTTCCATTGTTTGCGGTCTTCTTCACTAGGCTTCACTAAATTGGGCTCAACAACAATAATACCACCCTCTTTAACACCGCTTTTAAATTGATTAAAACTCACCTGAGCGGTGGCAATCATAAACTCAATTTCACCCTCATTGGCGTAAGGAAATAAAATCTCACTCTCATCAAGCAAAATATCAACCTTCGTAGGACCTCCCCTTACTTGAGAGGTATAGGTGGAAGCTTTCACCCCATAACCGCCTTGCTTGATTTTTGCTACCGCTAAAATCTCTCCCGCTAAGATAACCCCTTGACCGCCTACACCCACAAAACGTAATTGTCTTCTCATCAAGGGCTCCTTAAAGCGTTACAGTCGTTTTATGTTGCGCAGCATAAATCACTTTATCGTACGCTTCACAATACTCTAGCTTGCCCTCTTCCTGTTTTAAAATGCCTGTTGGAAATTTACCCACACGCTCTTCATCACTTAAAAGGTCAAACTTATTTTTACCCACAATGCGACTCTCTATCCATTTAAGATTTTGCACCGCTTCGCCCATTTTATTTTTACGTCCCAAATTGATATGACAGTTGGAGAAAATATCAAAAAAGGAGTAACCTTTATGAGAAAATCCTGCTACCAAAAGCTTCTCTAATTTTTGAGGGTCTATCACCGATTCACGACCTACAAAGGTAGCCCCAGCAGCATCGGCTAATTTAGCCGCATCAAACGTTGGATCAATATTGCCATAGTGCGCAGTCGATGTCCACATGCCTTGGGGTGTTGTGGGGCTGGTTTGAGAGTTGGTTAATCCATAAATAAAATTATTAATCAGAATATGATTTAAATCAATATTTCTACGACAACCATGAATGGTGTGATTACCACCAATGGCTAAACCATCGCCATCCCCTGTCACGACGATCACATGCTTATCAGGATTGGCAAGTTTAATGCCTGTTGCATACGCAATAGCACGACCGTGTGTCGTATGCACGGTATTACAATCGATGTACGAACTAAAACGCCCACTACATCCAATGCCTGAAACCACACACACATCATCCATATCCCATCCCATTTTATCAATCGCACGAATCACCGCTTTTAAAATGACGCCATCGCCACATCCCCAACACCACAAGGTCGGCATTTTATCTACACGTAAATAAGTATCGTAATTAAATGCCATTACATCATCTCCTTTACTTTAGCCACCATCTCAAGCGGTGCAATAGGACGACCATTGGCCTTATGCAACGTAGCAAAATCATCTCGTTTCATTACCCGTTGAATCTCTTCTAAATATTGCCCCATGTTAAGCTCTGTGACCATAATTTTTGAGAAACGTTTGCCAATTTCTTGTAATTTTGCCACAGGACTTGGCCAAAGCGTAATTGGTCTAAAAAGTCCTGCTTTAATCCCTTCATTACGAAGCTTCATCACAGCCTCTTTTGCTCCACGACTAATGCTTCCATAGGCAATGATACACACCTCTGCATCCTCAAGCATAAACTCTTCATACTGAACCAAATCCTCACGCTTCGTTTGGATTTTATTCATCAAACGCTCTATGTTATACTCGCAGATTTTGCCATCTTCGGTTGGAAAACCATTGTCTCCATGATGCAATCCCGTGACATGGTAATGATAGCCTTTAAAGAAAGGATTAAGCACTGCAGGCTCACAGGGTGCTGCCGCATACGGTTTATACGCCTTGGGATCACCACTAAATTCAGCACGATTTTTGACACTCTTTTGAACCACATCCAAATCAGGTAAAATCGCTTTTCCATGCATATGTCCTAATGTTTCATCTAAAAGAACAAAAACGGGTGTCATATAGGTTTCTGCGATATTAAACGCACGAATGGTCTCAGTGTACGCTTCTTCCAAACTTCCTGGGCAGAGTGCGATGGAGGCAAAATCACCGTGTGTTGGGTACTTTGCTTGACCAATGTCCGCTTGAGAAACACGGGTGGGAAGGCCAGTTGAAGGGCCTCCTCGCATGACATTGACAATCACTAAAGGAATCTCAGCAATAAAGCTATACCCAATCTGCTCCGCTTTAAGCGAGATACCAGGTCCTGAAGAAGCCGTCATCGCTTTGGTGCCACTCATAGATGCACCTAATGCCACACAAATCCCTGCGATTTCATCTTCCATCTGAATAAATTTTCCGCCGAATTTTGGCAATAACACGCTTAAATCTTCTGCGATTTCACTCGAAGGCGTAATCGGATACCCACCAAAAAATTTACAGCCACACTCAACGGCTGCCTTTGCCACCAGTGCATTACCGCTTGATATTACTTCTCTTGCCATCTTGCTTCCTTATGCACCGAGTTTTCTAAAATGATTGTTTTTAATGGCTTCTGCACGCTCTTTAGAAGCTTCAGAGAGTTTTGAAAATTTAAACTCACTCTTATCGGCAACATAAATCGCAAAATCTGGACAGTGCAACTCACAATCCCGACACCCAATACAGGCTTCAGGTACGACCACCTCTATCATGGAACCTTGCGTAGAGTTTGGCGCTTGAATCATCGCCAAAACTCCCGCAGGACACAAACTCACACAAATATCACACGCTTTACATCGTGAGGTATCAACCCATACAGGGGTATTTGCTGGAGCAGTGATTAAGCTCATAGCTTACTCTCCTTTATCCTGACTCATCTTGCCAATCGCACATGAGACAAAACTTTTTCCTTTTAAAAGCGCACCCTCTAAACTTCCTAAATCTTCATGAATGGAAGGGTATCCCAATGATTTTAAAGTCTCTAGTAAATAGCGTTCATCTTCCTCTGAATGTATTGTTGCACTGACGACTCGAGGGTCACTCTCTAAACTCACTTCTATGTCAGGAAAACGCTCTTTAAGCTTTGATTTCACGGTACCTGCACATCCACCACATTTAATGTTTAACACTTCATAGCTCTTTTTCATTTATTAAGTACCTCTGCTACTTTTTTTCCAATTTGGGCTGGAGATTTAACCACATGCACTCCAACCAAAGCCAATGCCGACATCTTCTCCTGTGCCGTACACGAACTGCCACTGACAATAGCACCTGCGTGCCCCATACGTTTTCCCTTCGGTGCACTTTGTCCTGCAATAAATGCCACAATGGGTTTTGAAATATGCTCCTTAATAAATTGTGCCGCTTGGATTTCAAGGTCTCCCCCAATCTCTCCAATCATCACAATCGCCTCAGTCTGGCTATCCTCTTCAAACATTGCCAATAATTCTTTATACGAAAGTCCAATAATCGGATCTCCGCCAATGCCAATCGCTGTTGAGATACCAAAGCCCTCTTTGCAAACTTGATTAGCTCCCTCATAGGTTAACGTTCCTGATTTGCTAATCAGTCCAATAGAGCCTTTTTTAAAAATAGCACCGGGCATAATGCCTATTTTGCACTCCTCTGCGGTAATAATCCCAGGGCAATTAGGACCAATAGTTTTCATCCCTTTTTTCGTCGCATACGCTTTGGAGCGTTGCATATCACGAACAGGAGCACCCTCAGTGATAATAACGGCCAGTTCAATTCCCGCATCGGCTGCTTCTAAAATCGCATCGGCAACAAAAGCAGGTGGAACAAATACCATGCTCACCGTTGCGCCTGTGCTAGCAATCGCCTCTTTCATGGTATTAAAA
>RZYK01000266.1 GCA_009930355.1 Campylobacterota bacterium
CCATTGTCAAAATAAGGGTTATGCGAAGCACTAATCATAATGCCTGCATCACATCGCATATCTTCCGTTAAAAATGCAATGGCAGGTGTTGGCATAGGCCCAATTTGCCTGACATCATATCCCACGGCGGTGAGTCCTGAGACAATCGCATTTTCAATCATATAACCACTGCGTCTCGTATCTTTTCCCACTAAAATTTTATTGGTAATAGAATTTTTACGAAAATAAATCCCCGCTGCCATAGCCAAACGCATAGCCATAAATGCGTTGAGTTTTTTACCTGCTTTACCCCTGACACCATCGGTTCCAAAAAGTTTCATTTCGTTTCCTGTCCTCTTTACATGTAAAGATAATTTGAACAAATTGTAACAAAACTTTTTTAATCTTTACATGTAAAAGGTATAATACCTTATTAGCATCTTAAACGAACGGGGAAAACAATGAATTTAGACAAGGTTATTTCTGGATTTTTTATTATTTTAGCCATGACGCTTAATTTTGGTTTTTTTTACGGCGATTTAACTGATTTAGCGGTGCACAGTAAATATGAACTTTTAGCTGCTGTTGTTGTTAATATTATCGCAACAACGCTCAAAATTGGAGATAAAACGCAATTAGGTTCTGTGCTTTTAGCCAGTAGTTTTGTAGCTGATATTCAACTGATTGCAGCCGCATCGATTTGGACCATTGCTAGCTATGCTTATACTATTGACAAAGAAATTACATCAGTAATTATTAGTCTTAGTGGTGGTGCTTTGCTTGCAAATATTACCAGTGTATTGCTCTATATTGGAGATACACTGAAATCAAAACGCTAAAGAGTACTCGTGAAAAATAGCTCCTTATGGCTTATTTTACAAAAAATGCGTGCCCCTTTTTTGGTTATTATTCTTACATACACTATCTCAATTATTGGTCTTTTAATTATTGATGGAGCGGATAATGAAGGAAATCCCTATCGACTCACTATTTTTGATGCTTTTTATTTTATAAGCTATACCGCAACAACCATAGGATTTGGCGAAACACCTTTTACATTTACGTATCCTCAACGTATTTGGGTTTCTATTTCCATCTTTATAACGGTAACTGGATGGTTTTATAGTCTAGGTTCCTTAGTCGCTTTACTCCAAGACAAACTCTTCTTAGAAGAATTTTCTCGTGCAAAATTTAGACGCAATATCGCTTATCTAAAAGAGCGGTATATTATCATTTTAGGATACAACTCCATCACCAGTGAAATTATTAAAAAAGCAAATGAATCTGGTTTACGTTCGGTTGTCATTGAAAGAGACGAAGAGAAACGGAACCATCTTTTATTAGAAAATTTTACACCGCCTGTGTATTGCTTAAATGCAGATGCACACAATCCAGAAGCATTAGAAATGGCAGGAATAAAATCTGCGTATTGTAAAGCTATCGTAAGTCTTTTTGAAAATGATGCACTGAATCTTCGTATTGCGCTCACATCTAAAGTACTTAATCCTAATATTACCATGGCCATTAAATCAACGACCAAAAACCAAACCGAAAATCTAATGGATATTGGTGTTCAAATTATTGAAAATCCTTTTGAAATTATTGCTGAGCATATTCATATGGCAATCAATACACCACAAACTCTTAAAGTCGTCCGATGGATTTATGGTCTTTGCAATCTCTATGATCCTCCACTTAATCTTCCTCGTGGCAAATACATAGTTTGTGGATATGGACGTATGGGGAAGAGTATTTATGAAGTACTGAAACAGAATCATTTTGAAATCGCTTTTGCTGAAATTGATCCAAAACAAAAAGAGCATTTTACCTTTCAAGAACAACCCAAAATACTCATTGGTGATGGTGACGATAAAGAGATGCTCAAAGCGCTAGATATTGATAAGTGTGTTGCTATTATCGCTGGAACCAATGATGATACAACTAACCTTTCTATTTTAGCGACAGCCAAAAAGCTCAATCCAAAACTTATCACCATTGCGCGAGAAAATGAACTTGAAGATTTTTCTATTTTTGAAAGCTCAAACATAGATACTATTTTCATTCCCGCCAAAGTACTTATCAATAAAACGATTAATGCGATTTTAAATCCAGCACTTGATCTTTTTATTAAGAATATTCATTTACTTGATGAATCTACTATGAGCACACTCACAAAAAAACTGTTAGAAATTGATCTTCACCCACAACTTTTTACGCTAAAAATTGATGCTTCGCAAGCTTATATTTTAAATGAGAGATGTTCGACATTAACTTTACCCCTCTCTCTTTTAAGAACATCTTTGAAAAATAGAAATTTCACGAACAATCTTATACCTCTCATGCGCATTCGCCGTAAAGAAATTATGCTCCTTCCTGATTGGCAAAATAATTTGCAACAAAATGATATTTATTTATTTGCTGGAGATGACAACGCTCATGATCATGTAGAGTACATCGCTAATAATATTTATGAATTTCATTATGCTCTTTATGGTGAAGAAAAAAGTTTTTTAAATCGTTGGAAAAAGAAAATAATGCTTTCCTCACTAAAAGCCACTGATGTATAAATACCTATTTTATTTTAAAATGCCCTTAAAATAAGTTAGATTTAATATTAATTTTTATATAATCTACGCCTAAATTTAAACAATGAAAGGCT
>RZYK01000267.1 GCA_009930355.1 Campylobacterota bacterium
TGTTTATATTAATTAGGAAGTAGTCCACATTTCAATCGAAAAGTATACCACTTATTTATTAATCAGAACGAGTGATTTTATTCGTTCGTTATACATGATAAGTATGTATACAAAACAAGAAATCATTATAAAAAGCTATCGCGAAGGGCAAAGCCAACGCAGCATCTCGCGCGAGCTTCATGTAAGCCGTAAAACGGTAAGTAAGTATATCCGGGAATACGAATCACATATACGTGACAACCAAAGCGGAACCACGGTATTGTCTGATTATCTGTCTCAGCCACCGGTTTACCGGGCACAGAACCGCTCGAAATTGAAACTTACGCGCGAAGTCCAGGCCTATATTGATAAGCTGCTGGAAGAAAATGCTGAAAAGAAACGCCAGGGTTTAAGCAAACAACTGCTAAAGAAATGCGACATACATGAGCAATTAAATGGCCAGGGCATAGATATTGGCTATACAACGGTGTGCAATTATATCCGTTCAAAATCGACTAAGTCTCAAGATAAAGAAGCTTTTATTCGCCAAAAATACGAGCCGGGAGAAACCTGTGAGTTTGACTGGGGGGAAATAAAACTCTATATCAAAGATGAGTTGGTGCGTTTTCAACTGGCAGTTTTTACCAGTGCTTACAGTAATTACCGTTTTGCAGCCTTTTACCAATGTCAGGATACGCTTGCTTTTATGGAGTCACATGTGGCATTTTTCGATTTCACAAAATGTGTTTACCGCCAAATGGTTTACGACAATATGCGTGTAGCAGTGGCAAAATTTGTTGGTCGGCACGAAAAAGAGCCAACGCAAGCTTTACTTCAACTCCGGGGCCATTACCAGTTCTCACACCGTTTTTGCAATGCTTACCGGGGCAATGAAAAAGGACATGTGGAACGTAGTGTTGAATACATACGGCGTAAATCGTTTGGTGTAAAATGTAAGTTTGATAGCATCAACGAAGCTAGGCAATGGTTAATGTTCACCATAAACAAACTCAATGCAACCCGTCAAAAATTAACTGGAAAGACCGCTAATGAACTGTTTGCCGAAGAGGTGAAAGTATTGGCAGCTGCACCTGCAAAGTTGGCTTGTGCCGAGCAAGTGCAACTCAGAGTAGATAAGTACTCCACCATAACTTACCGTACCAACCGATATTCGGTACCCGACCATTTGGTAGGCTGTTTTATCGATGTTAAAATACTAAGTCTACAAATACAAATTTATCAGCACGGGGCATTGTTGGCATCGCATGAGCGCAGCTACAAAAAACATCAATGGATTATCGCCATAGAACATTATCTGGATACGTTTAAACAAAAGCCGGGGGCTTTGTCCGGCAGTGTAGCACTGGCAAGCAGTGATTGCTTAAAACAACTGTACATTGAATATTTTGAAAACGAACCCCGCGATTTTATTGACCTGTTGGACTATTGCCACAAAAATCAGGTTAGCGATGAAAAATTGCAAGGGGCAGTAAGCCGTTTGCAAAAATCAGGCGTACGGCAAATTACTGCCGAAAAAACAAAAGTGCTTTTGGGTAACAAACAATCGGAAAGCACACACATTCCATGTGACCAGATTGTCCAATTGGCGAAAACACAATTATCTGAGCAAGCAGCATTAATTAATTAAAACGATTATTATGAACAATCAAATAGATGAAACTATTATAAAATATAGCAAAGAATTAAGGTTGCCCGTATTCCGTCGCGACTTTAAAGAACTCTCGAAAGAAGCCACGGCGGAGCGAATAGATTACGAAGAGTTCCTGTTGCGCCTAATGGAACGGGAATTTGAACTCAGGGCAGAAAACAGGAAGAAAGCTCAAATAAGGCAGGCCTGCTTCCCTTCAAAAATGTATTTGAATGATTTGCAAAGGGAACAACTTCCCGTTGATGCCAATGAAAAACTTCCCTTACTGGAAAGGCTCGATTTTATTGAAACCGGGCAAAACGTTGTCTTGGCAGGAAATCCCGGAACCGGAAAAACCCACATTGCGGTGGGGCTTGGTCTAAAAGCCTGTTTGCAGGGGTATAAAGTCCTGTTTACATCTATACACCGCTTGTTGACCCAGCTGCGTGAGTCGCATTCCCAGCGCACACTCCGGCAACTGGAACTAAAGTTTGAAAAATACGATTTAGTGATTTGTGATGAATTCGGATACGTATCTTTTGATAAACAAGGAGCGGAACTGCTCTTCAACCACCTCTCTTTAAGAGCAGGGCGAAAATCCACTATTATTACTACCAACCTTAGTTTCGACCGCTGGGAGGAAATCTTCGGAGACCCGGTCTTAACAGCAGCCCTGGTCGACAGGTTGACACACAAAGCATACCTGGTTAACATGAATGGCGAATCGTACCGCTTAAAAGAAACTAAACAAATGAACCAAAAATGAAAAACAAAAACACCAAAATCCGAGCGCCAGATTGTTCTCTGTTGGGGTACCCCAACAGAGAACAATCTGTCCTTTTTTATTTACATTAAATGGTATACTTTTGGAATGAAATACTGGTATCCTTTTCAGTTGAAAAAAACAAATCATGCGATTTACTTACTTTGGATATTCGACTGGAACCGGCTATTTCCCCAATACTTTTTTTAAGAAATCGTTCTCAATCTGCAATTGACCGACCT
>RZYK01000268.1 GCA_009930355.1 Campylobacterota bacterium
TTGGATATCAATTTTCCCTCATCTATCAAAGCCTGAACAGCTGCAATGTCTAAATTTACCAAAGCACAAAACTCTTCAATTTTCATCCAACTGTTCATGTGTTCTCCTTAAAGAATAATTTCAATTCCCATTGAGTCAGTTTCCACTTTTTTTGCTTTTAAAATACGGTCTTCCTTAAGTTTAGCTGCCAATTCCTCATCTTCAATGGCTAAAATTTGCATCGCTAAATAGGCACTATTCACTGCTCCTGCCGAGCCAATAGCAACCGTACCTACAGGCATGCCTCCTGGCATCTGAGCCGTACTTAACAGGGCGTCCATTCCTTCCATAACACCGCCTTTCATCGGCACACCAATGACGGGTTTTGTTGTAAGAGATGCCACGACCCCTGCTAAATGTGCTGCCATTCCCGCTGCGGCAATAAATACCTTCGCCCCTTTAGCTTCTGCATTTTTAACATACTGATGCGTTCGCTCTGGGCTTCTATGTGCTGATGAAACAACAACTTCATGTAAAACACCAAATTTTTCAAGGGTTTTTGCACACTCCTCCATCACGGAATAATCACTTTTGCTTCCCATTAAAATAGAAACGAACTTCATTATTTATCCTTTATTTGTAATCGTAAAAAGCTAAATCCTGCCACAGGTCTAGGTAAAACAATCGCATGAATATTTCCACTATGAATTTCATCGAACTGCTTACCATTTGACGTTTGAAGCTTTTTAAAAAGAATCTTCCACATTCCATTTTCTTCAAAAATCATACCGATTTCATTATCAATACTAACGCCCTCAACAGAAGCAGGCATGACTAATTCATACGTTACATGTAATTTCAAAACATCTTTGCAAAGACAGCTGCTACCATCTTCGCTTACCTGTGCCACCACTTGATGGGTGCCTTCGCTAATGGAATGGGCTAAATTTTGTGTATCATTTTTTTCAAAAGGACGATTCACCAAATAACCATCGCTAAATCCTCTATTTTTCGTTGAATCAAGCTCTTTGGTATATTTATCAGCATCAAATTGATTGGCATAATAATCTACAATGGCTTGGCGATAGGTTTTGGTTGTAATACCAACGTAATAAGGACTTTTTGTACGTCCTTCAATTTTTAAAGAATCAATCACTCCTGAATCTAAAATCTCTTTGACATGTGCACTTAGATTAAGGTCTTTTGCGTTCATAATGTGCGTACCCTCTTCGCTCTCCTCAACCCTAAAGAGTGTTCCGCTCTCTTCATTGTGTGCGTAAAGGGTATAAGGGAAACGGCAGTCATTGGCACAGCTTCCTCGGTTGGAAACCCGTCCACTTTGAACGGAACTAATCAAACAACGTCCACTGTACGCAAAACACATGGAACCATGCACAAAGACTTCTAGTTCCAAATGTGGCAAATGTTTTTTAATCTGTTCTAAATCTTTTAGACTCACTTCTCGTGCGGCAATAATGCGTTTAACACCCATATCAGAATAAACTTCAGCATCCAAATAATTAAGAACATTCGCTTGTGTTGAAAGATGAATAGGAATATGTGGAGCAATTTTGTGTGCCAATTTAATCACACCAGGAGCTGCAACGATAAATGCATCAGGATTCATCGCCGACACACGTTCAATATGTTTTTCTAAAAGAGGAATTTGTGCGTTAAAAGGAAAGCCATTAATGGTCGCATGCAAATGCTTTCCCTTTTCATGCGTGTACTTAATGGCTTCTTCAAAACTTTCATACGTAAACTCTTTGCCAGAACGGATGCGAAGAGAGAAGTGACTCACCCCCGCATAAACCGCATCTGCGCCATACGCCAGTGCTATTTTTAATTTTTCAAAATTTCCCGCAGGGGAGAGAAGTTCAACATGTTCCAAACTATTTCTTTCCTAAACTAGCAATCAATGCCTCAATATCTTCACTGGTTACAACATCTTCTGTGGAGGTGTCACCATGAATGTGAACCGCAGAGCTCACACGCTTATCATCATCTTTTTTACCTTCAAAAAGGGCATTCATGTATTTGGATAGAGCACGCATAACATTAATAACCCGTTCAATTTTTTGACGATGAATATCTTGATACTGCATAACATCCATCGTCATCATCACTTCATCTTCAGCCATTTGCGCATTCATTAAAATATCTTCCATACGCTCTTTCATCGCATGATTATCATCCAATGCTTTTTGAAATTGCTCAATTTTAGGAAATTTATTCACCAATGTTTCAAACAATGTAATATTAGATTCAATTTGTTTGATAACTTCTTTAGCATTCTCTTCTGCACCCATCATAAAATTATTAATGGTTTCAAGTTTATCAAAGACCTGTGTCGCCTTCAATTCTGAATCTTTGGTAACATCATCTAACTGATGCACCATTTTATGGTCATCCGTTGGAGGGGGCGGTGGCCAAGACATTGTAGAAGAGGTACGATATTCTTGCATCAATTGATGCGTTGCTTTTTCTTTTTCTGTATTGAGCACATCACTATCAATCAAGGAAGTATCTTCAACAGCTTCACTTTCATCTATTGCTAACGCATCAGAGGCATCATCTTGCATATCATCTAACTCACCTGCCATTAAAGCATCAAGTTCTTCTTGCGTCATAAGCTTTCTCCTAATAAAGACA
>RZYK01000269.1 GCA_009930355.1 Campylobacterota bacterium
AAGGCTTAAAATTTCATTGATTCTATCCAATGCTTTTTGGGCATTATGATAAGAATATTGTATATTCAAAATATCCTGAATAGGAGGCATCATCACCCAAAGATAACCAAAAATAGCCAACATTAGCCCAATACTTAAATCGCTGTAGGCTACCACAAAAATACTCGCAGCTCTAAAAAGCTCAAAACCTGAGAGAAAAATCAAAAATGAAAGACGATTGGCACCATCGCTTTTATAACCAAAAATAATGGAACTCTCTTTAATACGTTTTGCACTCTCTTGCACACGGTCAAAAAAAAGCCTCTCTTTATTGGTTGCACGAATTTGGACAAACATATCAAGCGCTTCTAGAAGCGACTCTTGAAAAAGTTCAAACGCACTGTTTTGCTCTTTTTTAAGCTTTGCCACTTTTTTTGCCATTTTTGTCGTAATTAAAACAACCATTGGATTGAGAATTAAAATAAAAAGGGCAAGTTGCCAATGAATCATCAAAAGCACAGCCCCGACCCCAATAATTGTAAGCAAAGAGATAATTAAACGACTGACAAATACCCCTAAAAAATTATCAATTGTTTCAATATCTGTAACCATCAAAGAAGCAACTTTGCCTGAACCAAAAAATTCAAACTGATTCATAGAGACTCTGCTTAAATGCTTTAAAACATTCTCTCGAATTTTAAACGCAATATTTTTTGACACAATCGTAAAAAGTTTTGTCTGCATATAATTCAATAAAAAGAAAAGAACCCTTAACAAAACCACGATAAATAAGGCTATTAAAATATAAATATACGCAGGGTTTTCACTACCCAAAAAAGTATCGATGGTGGTGGTGAAAAAATCTCTTTTTTGAAGTAAAACTTCATCAACCAGTATGGGCATTAACAAAGGAACTGGTGTATGAATTATAACAGCAAGGAAGGCTATTACATTTGCTAATATAAGTTCTTTTTTATACTGTTTTATCTCATCAAAAAGGGTTTTGAAAGTATAAAGTGTATGCATTAGATTCCCATCAAAATACGCAGCATGTAGAGAAAAAATCTCTACATGTAAAAAGGTTTAGCGTGCAAAATCCACAGCGCGAAGCTCTCGGATAACATTGACTTTAATCTCACCAGGGTATTGAACCTTGCTTTCAATCTCTTGTGCAATCTCTTTAGCCAGTAAAACTGCCTCATCATCATTAATCAGTTTAGCATTGGCAATAACACGAATCTCACGACCCGCATTAATCGCATAGACTTGCTTAATACCTTGTTTGTTTTTTGCAATATCTTCAATATCTTGAACCCGTTTTAAAAAGCTCTCTAAAACTTCTCTACGTGCTCCTGGACGTGCTGCAGAAAGGGTATCGGCAGCACACACGGCTGCTGATTCAACAGACGTTGGCTCTTCATGACCATGGTGTGCAAAAATAGCATTAATAACCACGTCATGCTCTTTGTAACGACGGCAAATTTCTGCACCCAAATCCACATGGCTTCCTGCCGTTTCATGCGTGAGCGCCTTACCAATATCGTGTAAGATTCCCGCTCGACGAGCCAAGAGCACATCTCCCCCTGTTTCAGCAGCAATAATACCTGCCAAATGTGCTACTTCCAAAGAGTGTCCCAATGCATTTTGACCATAACTTGCACGAAATTTTAAACGACCAATAAGCTTAACTAATTCAGGATGCATTTTCGAAAGTCCTAAATCAATAACAATATTTTCCCCTTCTTCCATCAAGCCTTGGTCAAATTCCTCTTTCACTTTTTCATAAATACCCTCGATACGTGCTGGCTGAATTCTGCCATCTTGCACCAAAAGCTCAATCACTTTGGTGGCTATGGCACGACGATAAAGGTTGAAACTACTCAAAATAATCGCATTGGGGGTATCGTCAATAATAATATCTACCCCTAAAAGCATCTCAAGAGTTTTGATATTTCGACCCTCTTTACCAATAATACGACCTTTGAGTTCGTCATCTTTAATATTGACCACATTAATTAAACGTTCTGCTGCGAACTCACCTGCAAAACGAGTCGTCGCCTGTGCTAAAATGTAATTCACTCGACGCTTAATATCTTGTTTGGCTTCTTCTTCTAAACGTCTTACCGTATGGGCAATTTCTGCACGAGACTGCTCCTCCACTTTGGCTAAAACAATCTCTTTGGCTTCATTTTGTGTTAAACCAGAAGAACGTTCAAGCACTAAAAGTGCTTCATTTACTTTGGCACGATACGTCTCTTGAAGATTTTTACTCTCTTCAAAAAGAGACGTCGCACTGTTTTGAATCGTCTGAATTTCTTCTCGCTCTTTCGTAATTTTCTTTAACTCGTCTTTATAGCCACGCTCTTTTTTCTCGATCTCAAGCATCTTTTCTGAATGCTCTTTTTTAAGTGTAATCGTGCGATCTTCATACTTACGCTTTGCTTCAAGCTCAGCTTCTTTTACTTTGATATTACTATTGCTTAAAACCAACTCCGCTTCATGCTCAATCGCCTTGGCTTTTGCTTTGGCTTGTGCAATATGAACCTCATAATTCGCAGCTTCCATTTTTTTGGCGATAAAAAACCCCGCAACGCCGCTCACCACGGCGGCTCCTCCAACG
>RZYK01000270.1 GCA_009930355.1 Campylobacterota bacterium
GCCTCATCTTTCGTAAGATTTTGATAAAGACGCTCTAATGCATTGTTACAAACAACAAAAACTTGATACAAGACACCGCTTGATGCTTCCCTTGAAGCTCTTCTGTTTAACTAGCAGTTTGGGTTAATAATAGTAAAATATTATTTATGTTAGTTAAAGGAGATTAGATGGAAGAAGAAGAAAAGAGAAGTTCAACTATTTTAAAACCTGTTTTTTATCCTTCAGTGGTCTTTATTGCAATACTCGTAATATTTACAATGATAGTACCAGAAATAGCTGGAGAGATTTTTAAAAATATAAAGGGTTTTGTTGCTGATAAATTTGGCTGGCTTTATATGCTCAGTGTAGGGATATTTACTTTTTTTATAATTGCATTAGCTCTTTCACCTTTTGGAAAATTTAAACTTGGTCCTGATCAATCAAAACCTGCATATAGCTACGCTTCTTGGTTTGCAATGCTTTTTAGTGCTGGTATGGGAATAGGACTTATGTTTTGGGGTGTCGCAGAACCCGTGATGCATTATGGTGCACCTCCAACAGGAGAAAAGGAGACTATAGAAGCTGCTAAACAAGCGATGAGAATTACCTTTTTTCACTGGGGTCTTCATGCATGGTCGATTTATGCTGTAGTAGGTCTTGTTCTTGCATATTTTTCTTTTAGACATGGATTACCACTTTCTATTCGTTCAGCATTGTATCCAATGATAGGGGATAGAATATATGGGAAAATAGGTCATACTGTCGATACTATAGCAGTTCTTGGAACGATATTTGGTGTTGCTACCTCTTTAGGTCTTGGTGTTTTACAAGTAAATGCAGGATTGAACTATATTTTTGATGTCCCTGTGGGATTGACTACGCAGATTACTCTTATAGGGATTATTACTGCAATGGCTACTGTTTCAGTTGTTCTGGGACTTGATGGAGGGATCAAACGACTCTCTGAACTAAACTTGTATCTTGCAGTGTCACTTGTCCTTTTTGTTTTTTTAGCAGGACCTACATTTTTTCTTTTAGGTGCTTTGGTAGAAAATATTGGAAATTATCTTACTCATGCAGTACAGATGACATTCAACCAATTTATCTATGAAGATACTCAGTGGATGGGATGGTGGACATTCTTTTATTGGGCTTGGTGGATTGCATGGGCTCCATTTGTAGGAATGTTTATTGCTCGAGTTTCAAGAGGTCGTACTATAAGGGAGTTTGTATTAGGTGTACTTTTTGTTCCAGTAGGATTTACCTTTATTTGGATGACGGTATTTGGGAATACTGCCCTTTATGCTATTATGAATGAGGGGGTTACAACACTTAGCGTCGCTGTTTCTGCTGATGTTTCTACAGCCTTATTTAAATTTTTGGAACATTTTCCATTTTCAAGTGTTGTTTCTATTATTGCAATTATTCTGGTAATCACTTTTTTTGTCACTTCATCAGATTCAGGTTCTCTTGTTGTTGATACGATTACAAGTGGAGGTCGGGAAAATAATCCTGTCTGGCAAAGAATTTTTTGGGCTATTTTACAAGGTGTTGTAGCCGCTGCACTTTTAATTGCAGGAGGTCTTGGAGCATTGCAAGCAGCTTCTATTGCAATAGCACTTCCTTTTGCTATTGTTATGCTTATTGCATGCTGGGGACTTTACCAAGCATTATACCTTGAATCAATCCGATACAATTCTCTTCAACATCATATGAATGCTGGACGACATGGAAAAACAAGCGGTACTTGGCAAAATAGACTTGCTCGTTTGATTGATTTTCCAGAGGCAAGTGAAACAAAAAGGTATGTCAATGAAGATGTTATTATTGCTATGAAAAGCGTAGAAAAGGAGATTGAGAAATATGGATGGAATGTAGAGATTTCAAATGATAATGAAAAAGGGGTATCGATATTATCTGTAGAGCATGATGGAGATTTTGATTTTATTTATGAAGTACGATTTAGACGATATGATATGCCAACATATGCTTTTCCAACTGCTATAAATCCAAATAAAGGCCAAAAAAAATACGCAAGAGCTGAAGTATATCTTCAAGATGGAAATAAAGCTTATAACATTTATGGATATGAGATGGATGTAATTGCAAATGATATTATTGATCAGTTTGAAAAACATAGACACTTCTTACATAATACATCAGGACTCAATCCTGTTATACCTATAGACTAATGATAGTTCCAATCTCTTCACTATTCATTGCTATAGGCTTTTTAGCTGTTGGATATGGAATGATTCTTACATTTGTGGGTGTATATCTAAAAGACATAGGTATATCAAATACAGTTATTGGGATAATTAATGCTGCATTTTTTTTAGGAGCAGTAATCTCTTCTATTTTGAGTCAAAAGATTATCTCAACTGTGGGGCATATTCGAAGTTTTGCTGCATTTGCTTCTTTGATGGTGGTCTCTTTTTTGTTACATTCACTTTTTTTAAACGAATTTTTATGGGCATTTTTAAGGTTTATCTCTGGATTTGCTTTCTATGGTCTTTTAATTATCCTTGAAAGCTGGCTCAATGAAAAAAGTACTGAGAGGGATAGAGGGAAAATTTTAGCAATTTATACTATTGTTTTTTATTTAGCAACCGCTA
>RZYK01000271.1 GCA_009930355.1 Campylobacterota bacterium
CTAAAGAACGATATTTCATTTTAAAGAGGTTTGAATGCTCCATCGTACCGATTATGTTCTTCGCTTAAAGGACAGTATTATAGGGTTGCAATTTTTATTTGTTGCTTTTGGTGCATTGGTATTGGTGCCGATGCTTACAGGATTAGATTCTAATGTTGCGCTGTTTACCGCAGGGGCTGGAACACTGATATTTCAATTGGTAACACGTAAACCTATTCCTCCTGTTTTTTTAGCTTCCTCTTTTGCTTTTATCGCACCTATCTTGTATGGCGTGAAAACATGGGGTATTGCAGGAACGATGAGTGGATTGGTTGCGGCGGGTTTGTTTTATGTGCTTTTGAGCATCTTAATTCATCTTCGAGGGAGTGGTTTTATTCATAAACTTTTACCGCCTGTGGTCACGGGTCCTGTTATTATGACTATTGGTTTAATTCTCTCTCCTGTGGCAGTCAATATGGCAATGGGCAAAACGGGCGATGGAAGTATCGTGTTGGTACCATTCCATCATGCGATTGCTATCTCATTGTCTGCGTTAATTATCACGATGTTGATTACGCTTTTAGGTAAGGGTGTCTTTCGTTTATTGCCTATTATGTTTGGCATTATGGGTGGGTACAGCATTGCCCTTGCTTTAGGAGTTGTGAATTTTGATGCCGTCATGAATGCTCCATGGTTTGCGATCCCTTCTTTTGTAACACCTGAATTAAATTGGGAAGCTATTTTATACATTTTACCCATTGCTATTGCACCTGCTGTTGAGCATGTGGGGGATATGTTAGCGATTAGTAATGTGACTAAACGGGATTATTTGGAAAAACCTGGTTTGAAGAAAACCTTATTAGGAGATGGACTTGCTACGAGTTTTGCCGCTTTTCTAGGAGGCCCTCCCAATACAACATACTCAGAAGTCACAGGCGCTGTCACCATTACAAAAGCGTATAATCCTGCCATTATGACATGGGCGGCGTTGTGTGCCATTGTATTAGCGTTTGTAGGAAAATTGGGCGGATTTTTAGCCACAATCCCTGTGCCTGTTATGGGGGGTATTTTATTGTTATTATTCGGGTTAATTGCATCTATTGGTATGGAAACGTTGATTAAAGGCAAAGTCGATATGGCTGATCCTCGTAATATGATTATTGTTTCGATTATTTTAGTGTTTGCTATTGGTGGTATGAGTTTTGATTTGGGCGGTGTGAAGTTTAGTGGCATTGGATTAGGTGCTATCGTTGGTATTGTGTTAAATTTTGTATTACCAAAAACACGCCATTTTGATGGCTATTAAAAAGGAGTTTGCATGGAGTTATTAGAAGGATTGATTTCTAGCCTTTCATCCATTATTTGGGGTCCTCCAATGTTGATTTTACTCGTAGGTACGGGTATTTATTTAACCATTGTATTGAAGGGAATGCAGTTTTGGGCATTGCCTCATGCCTTAAAGCTCATTTTTCATAAAGAGCATGATGGAGAGGGTGAAATCAGCCATTTTGCCGCCCTTATGACCGCACTTGCTGCAACCGTGGGTATTGGTAATATCGTAGGTGTTGCTACGGCGATTACGTTGGGTGGACCTGGGGCTATTTTTTGGATGTGGGTCACAGGACTTGTTGGTATGGCAACAAAATACTCCGAAGCAGTTCTTGCGGTTAAATACCGTCAAAAAGGGCATCATGGGTTTAAAGGTGGACCAATGTACTACTTAACGTATGGTTTAAATATGCCTCGCCTTGGTATGGCATTTGCTGTTTTTACGGCACTGGCTGCATTTGGTATTGGCAATATGACACAAGCCAATGCTGTGGCACAAATTTTACATACCCAAATGGCTATCCCAACATGGGTAAGTGGTGTTATCCTTTTAACCTTAACAGCAGTGGTTATTTTGGGAGGTATTAAATCGATTGGTCGCTTTACTTCCTTTTTAGTTCCGTTTATGATTTTGATTTATGTATCGGTGGCTTTGGTGATTTTGGTGATGAACGTCGATAAAATTGGTGGTGCCTTTGGTCTTATTTTTTACCACGCCTTCAATCCGATTGCAGCAGGCGGTGGTTTTATTGGCGCAACGATGGCAGCTGCGATTCGTTATGGTGTGGCACGGGGTGTCTTTTCCAATGAATCAGGTTTAGGCTCTGCACCGATTGCTGCTGCGGCTGCTAAAACCAATGATCCTGTACGTCAAGCACTTGTGAGTATGACTCAAACATTTATTGACACTTTAGTGGTGTGTACAATGACCGCATTGATTATTTTGATTTCACCGTTTTGGGAACAAGGGGTGAGTGCTGGAACGTTAACGATGCAAAGTTTTCAGCTTCACTTGGGTTCATTTGGGAGTATTGTCGTGGTGCTCTCGACGGTTTTGTTTGCTTATTCAACCATTTTAGGATGGAGTTATTATGGTGAAAAAGCGTTTGAGTATATTTTTGGAGAGCGTTTTGTTCGTTTATACCGTGTTTTATTTATTGCAGGTGTAATGGTGGGTTCTATGATGAAGCTAGAATTTGTGTGGAACTTCTCTGACTTAACCAATGGATTGATGGCGATTCCAAACTTAATTGCGTTGATTTTACTGGCTAAAGT
>RZYK01000043.1 GCA_009930355.1 Campylobacterota bacterium
GCCCCTGAACGGCTTATTGCAAAATCTGCTTGTTCTAATTTTTGAGGCATTTGATTTGAAAAAGCAAAGACATCAGCTGGAATATTTTCTTTTTTGTAAAATTTTTCAATAGCTTCAAACTCTTTATGTCCTGTTTGATGAATAATGGCTATGTGATTTTCATGCAGTATTCTTGCCATTTTAAGAGCTAATTGATTGATAAAAGAAGCCCCTTGACTTCCCCCTAAAAAAATAATGGTTTTTAAACTATTACGTTCTTTTTTGATCTTAAAGAATGCATGATTTACAGGATAGCTTGTTAGGATCGCCGTTGTATC
This sequence comes from Campylobacterota bacterium, assembly GCA_009930355.1. Lineage (GTDB taxonomy): Bacteria > Campylobacterota > Campylobacteria > Campylobacterales > Sulfurospirillaceae > Sulfurospirillum. The sequence continues at coordinate 318 of RZYK01000043.1, forward strand.
GTATGAGCTAAAAAAAGCTTTTGCAAAAGGTCTTAGCAGTGAATTTAGTTTTCCTTGAATAGCATTTTGTTCATGGATATAGAGGGGCAATCCATAGATGAGTGCGCCAAAAGAAGCAGGCGCTGCGGAGTAGCCTCCTACGGAGAAGATGGCTTTTATGTTATGTTTTTTAAAAAGTTTTTTACATGTAAAAGCCGAACGAACAATGGAAGACACAGATAAGAGTTTTTGCATACCTTTTTTATTAACAACGCCTTGACTTTCTAAAAAATAGGTTTGTTCAAAACCTGTATCATTTTCAAACCATGCTTTATCTTGTCCTGATGTTGAACCTATGTAGATGGGCTTGATACCACGACGATTAAGCTCTTCTTTAATGGCTTTAGCAATAACCAAATGTCCGCCTGTTCCTCCGCCTGTAATAGCAATCATAATTTAGCCTTTTTACTAATCATAAGCACCATACCAATTCCTACGGAAAGTGCTAAAATTGAACTACCTCCATAGCTAATGAACGGTACGGAAATACCCTTAATTGGTGTAATGGAAGTAATGCCATAAGAGTTCATTAAAAAAGAGAAAACAATCAATAATCCAATGCCTAAAGAAAACAGATAATAAACTTTATTGGCACTGCGAGAAGCAATTTTAAAAATACGGTAAACAATAGTAATAATAACAAGCGTGAGGGCGGTAACACCTAGTGCACCAATTTCTTCTGCAATCCCTGCTAAGACAAAGTCAGTGTGTACTTCACTTAAGTAGCCTAGTTTTAGCATTCCATTTCCAATGCCTTCTCCAAAAATACCACCATGTTTAATGGCATTGAGTGAGTGAGAAATTTGATAAGGTTCTGGTGCATCTTCAACACGTAACACGGAAGCAATACTTTCAGGAAAAAGTGAGAGCACCATATTTTGAATGGTTGCCCACCATGTTTTGATTCGAATGATACGATGTGTTGAGCTAAAAATAGCAATTAAAAAGACAAAAACAGAGCCTAAAATGGCTAACATAAAGAGTTGTAAACTGGTTCCTGCAAAAAAGGCCATCACTGCGAGCGTGAGGGCTAAAACAACGACTTGTCCTAAGTCATTTTGCATAACTGCAATGAGATAAATGACTAAAATAAAAACAGCAATATACGGCAAAATGAGTTTAATTTCTTCTCTAAGTGTTTTTTTCTCATTATTGAGTTTACGTGCAAAACTCCATGCTAAAAAATAAACAAAACCAATTTTAAAAAATTCAACAGGTGCAAGCGAAAATCCTGGAAGTCTAATCCATCGCTTTGCTCCACCTGCTGATGTCACTAATGATTCAGGAAGATAGTGCATAATGCCCATCAAAAAAAGGCAACTTAGAAAAATACTAAAGCCTATACTGCTTAAAAACTTATCGGGGTCGAGTTGCGAAAGTGACCACATCATAGTGACACAAATCATTCCAACTGCGAGTTGTCGAATAAAAAAATGGTATTCCGAGTAATCAAAAAAAAGAGTGGTAAAAACGGGTAGTGAGAGTGAAAAAACAATTCCCACAAAAATGGCAAATGTGCAAAGTGAAAAAAGGATTTTATCTGTTTCCATGGCTTCTTATAATATTGAGATAGTTTGTAAGATTTTACATTAAAATAGATTAAACCTTATTATGGCATCATTTGGAATAAAATTTGCTTTTACAAATATACGATTAAAGGAAAGGTAAACAATGGGCTTGGTAACTTCGAAATCAAATCAACTTTTAGAATCAGCTCTTAATGCTAGAGCCATGAGACAAGATTTAGTTTCAAGCAATATTGCGAACATTGATACTCCTTTTTATAAAGCACGGGATGTTGATTTTGAGAGTGCTTTGATTGAGAAAAAAAAAGAGATATATGGTTCAAATGATACTTCTGTAAAACTTGAAATGGCGCAGACCAGTGATGCTCATTTAAATGGAACGACAGATTTTGACAGCACAAAAGCAACACTTTATCTTCGAGATGGTCATATGGCTCGAAATGATGGCAATAGTGTCGATTTAGATGTTGAGACATCGGAATTAGGTAAAAACGCTATGATGTTTGATGCGTTGATGTCGGGATTACGTAAAAATGGTCTTATTTTTAAAAGTGTTTTAGAGTCTTCTGAGAAATTATAAGGATATACAATGGCATATTTAAGCAGTTTTGATATTAGTAGTTATGGTCTTTCAGCTCAGCGTTTTCGTATGGACTTAATTAGCTCTAATATTGCCAATGCCAATACGACACGTACCAGTGAGGGTGGCCCTTATCAGCGAAAAGATGTTGTGTTTAAAGCCATTGATTTTAGTAAAACATTGAATGAAAAAATTGCAGAAAATAACAATATGCTTGAATATGAGAATCCCTTAGATGATTCATTTTTGCAGGAAAATGCCAATCCTGCTATAATGAGCGTTATTGTAGATAAAGTGGTTCGTGATGAGAGTGAATTTACATATAAATTTGAGCCATCTCATCCTGATGCCAATGAAGAGGGTTATGTTGCTTATCCTAATGTAAATCCTGTGATTGAAATGGCAAATTTAATTGAAGCAACCAGAGCGTATCAAGCCAATGTATCAGCATTTCAAAGTGCAAAAGCAATTGCACAAAGCGCTATTGATATTTTAAAATAAGTTAGAGGAAACGTCATGTACAGTAACATCGATAAAATTTCATCATTGACCAATACCTCCAGTGTAACAGGTGTTGCAAAGACAGAATCAGGTGATGAGTTTTCAAAAATATTACAAAAATCAATTGATGAAATTAATGACACACAAGTCAAGGGAGATCGTGCGATGGCAGATCTTGCTACGGGTGAAGTTAAAGATTTGCATCAAGCCGCTATTGCCATCAATAAAGCCGAAACAAGCATGAAGTTAATGTTAGAGATTCGTAATAAGGCATTGAGCGCATACAAAGAGATCTCTAAAACTCAAATTTAATTTTTGGCTTCTATGGAACACTCTGACGCAAAAAAAATCAAAATTCTTTTTTTATTTGTTGTTGTACTTTTAGGATTTGTTATTTTTCTTGGAACACTTTTTTATTGGGCAACCATTGATCGAAGGCTTCCTCGCTTGGATCATAAAGAGGTCAATCATGCACTCAGAGGTAATATTATTAGTGCAGATGGTTTTAAACTTGCTACGAGTCAAAAGCTTTATAAAGCTTCTGTTGATACACGGAATATTGATCCCAAAAAATTTGATCTGTTTGTTAAACTCTATTCGCTTTACAGTGGGGATGATCCAAAGGCTGTGGCGGCAACATTAAAAACCAATATCGGTACAACCGTTCTGTCTTATCGTATTGATTCTAAAACTGCAAAATATCTGCAAGAACTCTCTCGTAAACTTTATAAGCTAGGCGTATTTAGAAGTTATGAGGACCCTAAGACAGGTGTGGCATTTTTACACGGTCTTAGTGTTATTGAAAGTGGTGAAGATAGGGTCTATCCTTCTGTGGATTCTGCCACTCCTATTTTAGGCTATGTGAAAAAAATAGAGCATAAAAATATTACAAAAACGACGGGTGTTAAGGGCATTGAGCGTTATTATGAAGATAAACTCTCCGCCGTTCAAGACTCTTTACTCTCGGGGTCTCGTGATATTTCTAATGCTATTATTTTGGATGGTGATAGTACGTCTTCAAGAAGGTATGATGGGTATGATGTTCATTTAACCATTTCTTTGAAAATGCAAAAAATTCTTGAAAATGCATTAGATCAGCAGGCTAAAATCTTAGAAGCGAAAGAGATTGTTGTTGCGGTCATGAACAGTGAGACAGGGGAAATTTTAACACTGGCTTCTAGCAATCGTTTCAATCCAGATTGGATTGAAAAAAAAGATTATGGTGCGTTAAATATCTCTGCGGTAGAGTATATTTATGAACCAGGATCTGTTTTAAAACCTGTCGCTTTTGCTTTACTCCTTAAAGCCAATAAAGTTAATCCGTATGATATTGTCAACGTTCATGGTGGCAGTTATAAATTAGGTAATAAAGTTATTAAAGATACACACAAAGCTGATAAATTAACTGCTGAGGATGTTATTGTTGAGTCTAGTAATATTGGCACGGCAATTTTAGCGCAAAAGTTTGATGCGGTTGAATTCTATCAAGGGCTTAAAGATTTTGGATTTTCGTTAAGAAGTGGGGTTGATTTACCTTTTGAAAATCCTGGGATAATTCCTGCAATGAACCGTTTTAATTCACCTATTTATAAAGCAACGGTTGCTTATGGGTATGGTATGAATGCAACGTTTATGCAAATACTCAAAGCTTATAGCGTTTTTAATAATAATGGTCGTATTTCAACACCTCGTTTGGTTAAAAAAATTGTTTCACCTGCTGGGCAAGAACTTTTTCCTGAAAAAGCTCCTGAAAATCAAGTGGTTCCTGTTTCGGTAGCAAAACGTATGCAAAAAATTCTTATTAAAGTCGTTCAAGAAGGTACTGCAAAGGGTACCCGTATGGAAGGTTTAGAAATTGGTGGGAAAACGGGAACGGCGCATATTGCTGAAGGTGGAGAGTATGTGCGTAGCTACAATGGTTCATTTTTTGGTTTTGCCAATGATAAAACCCATCACTATACCATAGGGGTACTGGTTCGAGAGGCCAAGAAAAGACATGCTTATTTTGCGGCACAAAGTGCGGTGCCTATTTTTAAAGAAGTGGTTGAAAAATTAGTAGAAAACGGCTATTTAACGCCGTCTTCTGAGATTCAAGTGAATCAAATTAGCAACAAAGCTCCTTAATACACGCTACAAACGCATCATCATCATTAGGACATTTAGCAACCAAATAACGCTCAAATCCTAAATGATCAGCTACTTCAGCGTATTCTATGCTCAGCTCAAATTCTGTTTCAGAGTTATCAATAGTAAACGAGAGCGGTACAATGAGGGCATTTTTATTTTGAAGAGAGGAGAGTTTTTGCTCCAAAGAAGGCTCTAACCATTTAAGTGGTCCTAGTTTGGATTGGTAGGCAAGATGAATCGCCTTAAAGTGAACGCCTTGTTTTGCTAAAAGTTCACTCAAAATCTTTACATGTAATTCAATTTCTTTTTGATAAGGATCACCCTTGTCGACAATTTTTTGAGGCAGAGAATGTGCTGAGAAAATAAGTTCGAATGTGGGTGCATCATACGCGCCTAATGCCTCTTTGATTTTTTGGATGAGGAGCTGGTTGTAAGAAGCGTTGTCATAAAAACGCTCAATGACACTTATTTTTCCTTTAAAGCCAAGTGCTTGAGCGACATCCATAAAATCTTCAACAGAGGATTTTGTTGTGGTTGTTGAATAGTGTGGATAAAGAGGCAATAAAAGGACTTCAGAGATTTCTTTTTCCATGATTTCTTGAATAACACCTTCACAAAAAGGAGGCGTGTAGCGCATCGCAAAGTTTACATGTAAAGAAGGAAGCTCTTTTTGCAGTTTTGCTACAAGCTTTTGGGTATAGCCAACCAGTGGTGATTTTCCTCCAAGCTTTGCGTAATTGGCTTGTGCTTTTTTAGTACGTGAAGCAGTAATCATAAAAGCAATAAAACGTCTAAGCAGTGTACTTTTGGTTGTAATGATGTTTTTATCGTTGAACATATTGCTCAGAAAAAGCCCGACTTCTTGGAGATTATTAGGCCCTCCCATGTTGAGTAGGATGAGTGCTTTTTGCGTCATTTAGTTCTTCTCCTTTTGTTGTTTTAAGGTTATGGGGTGACAGAGGTGTTTCTCTTCTTTTGAAACACGTGCGCACTTTTCACAGATAAATTTTGGTTTTGAGACAATTTTTACAAGTTTTTTCATGACGATTTTTATGTCATCTTTTTTGAGTCCACAAAGCTTTTTTATTTTTCCCATGAAAGGCTCCTTTTTAGATCTACAAGTCTAGCATAGAAAAGAAAATAATCTTTACATGTAAAGGCTTTAAACTCCTTTTTTGTATAATCGCACCATTTCATATAGGAGCATTATGACATGAGTCATGCCGTTAAAATCGTTCTTTTTTACATTACCATGTTTCTTTCGTTGGGGCTGTTTTGGTTTTGGATGGCAAAGCCTTCAAGCGAGCTGATTACCTTACCCTCCGATGTTAAATTGCAATGTCTTTCCTATGCCCCCTTTGGGAAAGATGATTCGCCTTTTGATATTGCTAAGGGATTTCGACCTTCTGTAGAACAGATGGAAGCAGATTTGGCAAAACTCTCAACGCTAACAAATTGTATTCGTACCTACTCTAGTGTGGGGTTAGAAGCGTTACCTGAAATTGCGCGTAAACATGGATTGAAGCTTTGGTTAGGTGCATGGGTCAGCAGTGATGCTATGCTGACGCAAAAAGAGATTGAAACGGTTATTGATTTGGCGAAAGAACATCATGAGAATGTCGAAGCAATTGTTGTGGGGAATGAGGCGCTTTTACGCCGTGATGTCAGTGCTGCTCAGTTGGTTGGTTATATCGAACAGGTCAAGCGTGCTTTGCCTGATATGGTTGTTACTTATGCGGATGTGTGGGAATTTTGGAATAAACATCCTGAAATTGCTCCTTCGGTGGATCGTGTGACCATTCATATCTTGCCGTATTGGGAAGATAAGCCCATTAGTGTTGATAAAGCACTTTTACATGTAAAGAATATTTACAATGAAATGACGCAAAAAATTTCTAATAAAGAGATTGTTATTGGAGAGACTGGCTGGCCAAGCGAGGGTCGTATGCGAGAAGGTGCCTATCCTAGTGCCCTCAATCAAGCTATTTTTACAAGGGGTTTTGTGAAAATGGCAGAAGAAAATGGTTGGAAATATAATTTTATTGAAGCGTTTGATCAGCCATGGAAGCGTATCAGTGAGGGTGCTGTGGGTGGATATTGGGGGTTGTTTGATGCTAACCGTGTTGATAAGCATATTTTGCATGGTTTTGTTTCTAATTTCCCCAATGCGCTTTGGTTGTTTGTGGGAAGTTTTATCCTTTCTCTTGTGGGATTGATTTGGTTATGGGGAATTCCGACATGTACATGTAAAAAAGCGCCTGTGTGGTTTGCCACTTTGTTTGGTGGTTCCGTAGCACTGACATGGCAAGCCAATATGTATTGGATTGTCTCGCGCAATACGTTAGAGTATACTTGGGCAATTGTTTGTTTAGGTGTAGCTCTTATTTTGTGGCTTAAATTGGTGCAATTTCTTATAACAGAAGAGATAAGTTTTCATGGTTCTATGGCGCGGTTTATGCAGGTTATTACTTTAGGTGCGCCAAAAGGTGAGCTATTTTGGGAAGATGCTTTGCATCTTTTCAGTGTTAGTATTGTGCTTATTATGGCACTCTCATTGGCATTTGATGGGCGATACTTAAATTTTGAATTGGGAACGCTCGCACTGATTGCTATAACGTATGCAGTGATTTATGTGAGTACAGAGCGCTCATTACTCAACGGTTTAATGGAAAAAGTAAGTGGATTGGTGCTGTTTGTATCAGCTTTAGTTGTTTTATTGCAAGAGAGTGCACGTAATGGGTTTGCGTTGAATTGGGTTGTTTTAGTGGTTCTCTTTGGCTCCACGTTGTGGTTGTCCAAAGCACGGTTGTGTAATATTACAAAAAGCTTTTTGGTTCTCATCGCCAGTGCGCTTCTTTTTGTTCTTATTAAAGAAGGTGTCTATGTCAAAGAATCCCTCATCGAAGTGTGTGCAGCAGATGCGATGCTTTTTATTTGTCAATTTCGAGCATTGCTGGGTAAAGTGATTTATCTTAATTATATAGGTCTTGCAGGAAGTGTTGTTGCTATTTTTAGTGTGCTTTCTGGAAGTTATATTTTAGGAATGTTGAGCATGATCATGGGACTTTTTTGTCTTTTAACGTTTAATGGTTTTTTAGGGGCAATTATTATCACTTTGGGTTGGTGGGTGGTAGGTTATCGTTTAAATGAGAAGTGCGTATTGTAGAGCGTTTAATGATAGCCTTTAGGTTTTTTGGCTAAAATAGATGAATTTTTGATAATAAAATAGGACGAAAATATGGATGTTAGAGCTGAGTTTTTAAAGTTTTTTGAACAAAAAGGTCATAAGGTTATCGAGAGTTCTCCTTTGGTGCCTGATGATGCGACGCTACTGTTTACCAATGCGGGAATGGTTCCTTTTAAGAGCGTTTTTACAGGTGAAATCCCTCGCCCAAATCCTCCACGTGCCACAACGTGTCAGACATGTATTAGAGCTGGTGGTAAACACAATGACCTTGATAACGTTGGTTATACGGCGCGCCATCATACTTTTTTCGAGATGCTTGGAAACTTTTCTTTTGGAGATTATTTTAAAGAAGATGCCATTTCGCATGCGTGGGAATTTGTGACAGAAGTGTTAAAGCTCCCTAAAGAAAAACTTTGGGTCACGGTTCATGAGAGCGATGATGAAGCTGAGGCAATTTGGAAAAAGTATATTGATGCCAGTCGTATTATGCGTTTTGGCGATAAAGACAACTTTTGGCAAATGGGTGATACAGGTCCTTGTGGTCCGTGTAGTGAGATTTTTATTGATCAAGGAGCGGAGAATTTTAACACGCCTGAAGATTACATGGGAGGAGATGGAGATCGTTTCTTAGAGATTTGGAATCTTGTTTTTATGCAGTATGAGAGAGATGCTTCTGGTGTACTTCATCCGCTACCAAAACCTTCCATTGACACAGGTATGGGGTTAGAGCGTGTGACTGCGGTGAAAGAGGGTGTTTTTAGTAACTATGACTCTTCATTGTTTGTTCCTTTGACGAGTAAAGTGGCAGAATTATGCGGTAAAGCATATGCCTACAAAACAGGGGCAAGTTACAGAGTCATTGCAGATCACATTCGCTCCGTTGCTTTTTTAGTGGCACAAGGTACGACCTTTGGTCGTGTGGGACGGGGGTATGTTTTACGTCGTATTTTACGCCGTGCGGTGAGACATGGGTATTTGTTAGGGCTTCGTGAGCCTTTTATGTATAAACTGTTGGATACTTTATGTGATTTAATGGGCAAACAATACCCTTATTTAATCGCTAAAAAAGAGAGCGTGGCGGAGCAGATTAAAAACGAAGAAGAGAGCTTTTTTGCAACGATTGCTTCTGGGCTTGAATTGTTTGAAAAAGAGCTCCCTAACACCAAAGAGATGTTTAGTGGTGAAGTTGCGTTTAAACTGTATGACACGTATGGTTTTCCACTTGATTTGACAGCTGATATGCTCAGAGAAAAAGGGTTAAGCGTTAACGAAGCTGAGTTTGAAGCTTTGATGGCGGAGCAAAAAGCACGTTCAAAAGCTTCGTGGAAAGGTAGCGGAGACAAAGCAACACAAGGTGAGTTTAAGCCCCTTCTTGAAAAATTTGGTCTGAATACATTTGTAGGTTATGCTCAAAAAGAGGTTAAAACAAAGGTTTTAGCGCTTCTGGATGAAAACTTTAAAGAGGTAGAAAGCTTAGATGAGAATGGTTGGGTGATGTTTGAACAGACACCATTTTATGCGATGAGTGGTGGTCAATGTGGGGATGAGGGAAATATTGAAGGGTATGGCAAGGTGCTTGATACTAAGAAGTTTTTTGACCTCAATCTCTCTTTAGTAGAACTTGAAAAACCTTTACATGTAAACGATGAGGTTTACCTTCTAGTGGATCTTTCTCGTTTGGAAATTGAAAAGCATCACAGTGCGACACACTTGCTTCACAGTGCACTTCGCAATGTTTTAGGTGAGCATGTCTCTCAAGCAGGTAGTTTGGTGGAGAAGGATCGTCTTCGCTTTGACTTTTCGCATCCAAAAGCACTCAGTAGTGAAGAACTTTCTAAGATTGAAGCGTTTGTAAACCGTGTGATTGCCAGTGGTGTTGCAGGTGAGACCAAATTGATGAATATTGAAGAGGCGAAAACAAGTGGAGCGATGGCTCTTTTTGGTGAAAAATATGGCTCTGAAGTACGTGTGGTGAGTTTTGGCGATGCGAGCATTGAACTCTGCGGTGGAACGCATGTGGAGAATGTTGCGAACATTGGAAGTTTTTTCATTTTAAAAGAGAGCGGTGTTAGTGCAGGTGTTCGTCGTATTGAAGCCATTTGTGGTGGTGCGGCATTGGCATATGCGCAAAATTTACGCTCTGAACTTGAAGCGATTAAAGAGAGCGTAAAACACAAAGAACCTCTGATTGGTATTAACCGCCTTAAAGAAGAGATTAAAACCCTTAAAGTTGAAGTAGAATCGCTGAATTCTCAAGCAGGCAAGGCCGTAGAATCTTTACATGTAAACGGGGTAGAGTTGATTGTGGATGTCTTAAGTGCAGGGGATATTAAAGCACGTATTGATGATTTGAAAAATGAGAAAGAATCTGTGGCAGTCCTTTTGCTGCAAGTCAAAGAGGATAAAGTACTGATTGCCGCAGGTGTTAAAAATGCGCCGATTAAAGCAGGAGCGTGGATTAAAGAGATTGCTCCAATTGTCGGTGGTGGCGGTGGTGGAAGAGATGATTTTGCACAAGCTGGTGGTAAAGATGCCACTAGAGTTGAAGAAGCAAAAAACGCTGCATTGGCATACGCCAAATCTCTTTTATAAGGCGACGTGATGCGAGATTTTTTTATTGAGAATTTTAGTGATTACAGTAGGGTTATTATTTTTTTACATGTCATAAGTGCGGCATTGCTTATTGGCAGTATGTTTATGATGCGCTTTGTGATTCACCCTGTTCAAAAAGAAGTCTCAGATATTAAAATACGGTTTGAGAGTTGTATGAAAATGGTACAACACTACATGCTTTTTTCTTTGCCAATGATGTTTGTTATTATCCTTACGTCTGTTTTTATGCATATTGGTTTAGGTTTTCGTGGGGGAAATCCTATTACCAATGTGATGGTGCATACCAAGGAAGCTTTATGGACATTTATTGCGTTTAATATGATTTATATGTATTTGAAATATCGTAGAGCAAAAAAAGGATTAGCGGATGAAAACTACATTGAGGTGGAAGAGAATGTGGTTTTGATTGTAAAATATCTTATTCCTCTTAATCTTCTCTTAGCCGCGATTTCTGCCTATTTTGGTGTTATTTTACGAGGGTTTTAATGATGCAACAAATCGTTTTAGGCTCATCTTCACAAACCAGAGCGGAGATTTTAAAGGCGCACGGTATTGATTTTATTCAAAGAGAGTGCGGGTTTGATGAGGAGCAATTGAGCTTAGAAAATCCTGCACATTTTGTCTATTATGCGACCAAGGGGAAGATGCAAAGTTATAGGGAACGTTATGATTTAGAGCTTCCTGTTTTGTGTGCCGATACAGTCGTAACTGCACAGGGAAAAATTTTACGAAAAGCTAAAGATGTAGAAGATGCAAGGCGTATTTTAGAGCTTCAAAGTGGTAATACCGTGAGCATTTTAACGTGCATGATGTATAAATCAAAAAACGTTGAGTTAATGGATCTTAGTGCAACACATTACCGTTTTAAGCCCTTTGATAAAGCTTCTCTTGATGTGTATTTGCAAGGTAATGCATGGAAAGGAAAAGCAGGTGCTTGTATGGTGGAAGGGTTTTGTAAAACTTATATTCAAGAAGTAGTGGGACTTGAGAGTACCGCTATGGGGCTTAGCATAGAGAAGCTTATACCTTTTTTACTATTTTCATGATGTATCAGCACGAATTAAGCGCTCTTGCTAAGTCCAATCGCACACGTACCCGTAAAATTTATGATGAAACCTTATTGGATTTTAGTTCGAATGATTATTTAGGATTAGCCCAAAATGAGATCCTCTTTCAGCGTACTGTAACACAGGTTTCAATGTATAAAACCCATGCTCCAAAAGCTTCTATTGTGGTGAATGGGTATCATCCGATTCATCAAGAATTT
>RZYK01000272.1 GCA_009930355.1 Campylobacterota bacterium
GAAATTTTAGAGATGATTGATTTGGCGATTGCCATTAAAAAAGAGGCAAAAGCAAAAAACTATGTACCCTATTTAAAAGACCAAACGCTAGGAATGATTTTTGAAAAAAGCTCAACACGTACACGGGTGAGTTTTGAGGTAGGCATTCACCAGTTGGGTGGAAAAGGACTCTTTTTATCCTCGAACGATTTGCAACTCGGGCGGGGTGAGCCGATGAAAGATACCGCACGTGTCATTAGCCGTATGGTAGACATGGTGATGATACGAACCTTCGCACAAAGCACCTTAGAAGAGTTTGCACGTTACTCAAAAGTGCCTGTCATTAGTGGTTTGAGTGATAGCTACCATCCTGTGCAACTTATGGCAGACTATCTCACGATGGTTGAGTATAATAAGGCCAAAAATCCGATTGTGGCGTATGTGGGCGATGGCAATAACATGACCCATTCGTGGCTCATGATAGCTTCAAAGCTCGGCTTTGAGCTTCGCATTGCAACGCCTAAAGGCTATGAAGTGGATGCGACTATTTTAGCCGATGCTTTGGCGTTTGCAAAACAAAGCGGTGCGGTCATAAAAATTGGCAATGACCCCAAAGAGGCCATTTCTGGAGCAACCGTAGTCACAACCGATACATGGGTTTCTATGGGTCAAGAGAGCGAAAAAGCCAAACGTGTGGCAGATTTTCAAGGCTACATGGTCGATGAAGCGATGATGGCTTTAGCGCATAAAGATGCTATGTTTTTACACTGCTTGCCAGCGTACCGTGATTATGAGGTCAGCGAAGCGGTCTTTGAAGCGCATGCGGATGAAATTTTTGATGAAGCAGAGAACCGTTTACACGCTCAAAAAGCCGTGATGGTTTGGCTTGATATACACAGAGAGTCTTAATGGAATTTAAAAGAAAAAAAGAGTTTAAGATGATAGAGAAAATTTCTAAAGGCTTAAGCCTCAACAAACAAAAAGAGCAAACCGTTTTAGAAATCGTTTCCCATGAGGATGAAAACAGTAAGCTTTTACGCTTGAAAAGTGGCTCATGGGATAATCAAAAAGAGCCATGGTTGGTCTACGATGAAAACCAAAAACTCCACGCCATGCTCTCGATTGATACGCTCAGTAAAATGATAGAACACTTTAAAAAAGCAGAGCAGGAAACACTTTTTTTAAAACTTGAGAAGAGTATTTTGCAACATTTACCGCTTGATTTTCACGATGTCTGGACGGTAGCAATGGAAGAGATGAAAAAGAGTAAAAAAAGCGATGTTGATTTTGATAGCTTGATTAAAAAGATTAAGAAAGAGCATCCTAACCTCTTTTTAGACCTTAAGGATCTCTATTTACCAGAGGGTGCTAGTATTATCAACGCCATTGAGCGTTAAGGAGATTCATGATTGATTTTGAAAAGTTCGCCAAATACTCCAAAGCGGGGCCTAGGTATACCAGCTATCCCACAGCTCCTGAGTTTAATGAAAGCTTTACATGTAAAAGTTACGAGGAGGTTTTGGCACATCAAGATGCTTCTCGCCCCCTCTCTTTGTATTTTCACCTTCCTTTTTGCCGAAGTGCCTGTTATTTTTGCGGGTGTAACGTGGTGTACACCAGCAAAGAAGATAAAAAAGAGCGTTACATTGACTATTTAGAGCGGGAGTTAGAACTGCTAAGCCAGCATCTTGACACATCCCGTGAAGTCATTCAGATGCACTTTGGTGGCGGCACACCGACATTTTTTAGCACAGAACAGTTAGAGCGCATTTTAAAGGCGATCAAAAAGCACTTTAAACATTTTGCCAAAGATGCAGAAATTAGCTGTGAAATCGACCCTCGTTTTTTAAGCAAAGAGCAGTTAGCCGTGCTTACATGTAATGGGTTTAATCGTATTAGTTATGGGGTTCAAGATTTTAATGATGAGGTGCAAAAAGCGATTCACCGTATTCAGCCTTATGATGTCACGCAAAATGCGGTTACCATGGCAAAAAATTCAGGCATTAAGTCGATTAATATGGACTTGATTTACGGGCTTCCGTACCAGAGTTTTGAGACATTTCAAGAGACCTTGCGTCTAGCGGTTTCTTTAGATCCGACTCGTTTAGCCGTCTTTAACTACGCCCATGTACCGTGGATGAAAAAATCGATGCGAAAGATTGATGAAACCACGCTTCCACATCCAAGTGCCAAGCTAGCCATTATGCGTTATACCATTGATTATTTAGAGTCCAATGGTTACAAAATGATTGGCATGGATCACTTCGCTAAACCTGATGATGAGCTTTTTCTTGCTATTGAAAAAGGGGAGTTGCACCGCAATTTCCAAGGCTACACCACTAAAGGTGGCGCAGACTTAATCGGCATAGGACTCACTAGTATCGGTGAGGGTGTACGTCATTATGTGCAAAACTTTAAAGAGATGGATGCGTATGAAAATGCCATCGATGCGGGGAAATTGCCTGTACATCGAGGGTTGATTTTAAGTGAGGATGATGTGCTTCGAAAAGCCGTCATTATGGAGATGATGAGTAACTTTAAACTCAATATTGCGGGCATTGAAGAAGCGTTTGGTATTGATTTCTTTGACTATTTT
>RZYK01000273.1 GCA_009930355.1 Campylobacterota bacterium
TATTCTCGTACAACAAAAACTTGAAGAGTCTGAGATCAAAAAACTAGGCATTAATATTGAAAATTTTGAGGTCGACCAATATATTGAAAAATTAGCAGCCAACAACTCCATGAGCCAAACTGATTTTATTACCATGCTCAAATCTAAAAATATTGATATCTATGAATATAAAGATGAACTCAAAAACAAACTTAAACGTGACAAGCTCTATCAAAAAATTGTGAGTACAAAATTACAACAAATGGGTGATGGTGAACTTAAAGCATACTACAATGAAAATCTTCATGAATTTTCACAAGCCAGTGGTTTTGATGTGACTATTTATACTAGCACACGTCAAGAGAGTTTAATAGCAGTCAAACAAAACCCTATGGGTGTTTCTAAAGATGTTGAACTGAAAGAGGGAAGTTTTCAAGCGGGAAAAATTGATGCAAACCTTGCAACACTCCTCAATAAAACCGCTACTAATACATTTTCTACGATTGTTAAATCAGATCAAAATTATGTCATGTTTTATATCAAAAACAAACACAACGCACAAACTGTATCGTTTGATGATGCTAAAAATTATATTCAAGCTAAATTGTCTGAGGGAAAAGAGCAAAAAGCGATTCAAGAGTATTTCGAAAAACTTAAATCCTCTGCAAATATTAAAGTGGTGCGATTACCGTAAGTATAAGAGGTCGCTAAAAGCGACCTCTTTCATTAATAGCGTGAAAGATAGTTTGTATCAAATCTATTTTCAATAAAATCTTCATTATCCATCATCTTTAAGTGAAAATCGCGAACCGTTTTAATTCCCTCAATTTGTAACTCGCTTAAAGCTTGTTTCATCTTTTTAATCGCACGGGTTCTATCTTCACCCCAAACAATGAGTTTTCCAATCATAGAATCATAATGCGGTGGTACAGAATAACCTTGATACGCATGAGAATCCATACGCACATTGCGACCACCAGGAATAATATACTTAGTGATCTTACCAGGGCTTGGGATAAATTTAACAGGATCTTCTGCCGTAATTCGACACTCAATCGCATGACCTTTAAAAGTGAGTGCGCTTTGATCAAACAGTTTTTCACCCTCAGCCACACGAATCATCCATTCAATAATATCAATACCACTCACCATCTCACTGACACAATGTTCTACTTGAAGTCTGGTATTCATCTCCATAAAATAGAAATTTTTATCCGCATCCAATAAAAACTCAAAGGTACCTGCATTTTCATAACCAATGTATTTGGTTGCTTTAACAGCAACTTCGTGCAAACGTGCACGTGTTTTATCATCCAGTGCAATCGCAGGAGACTCTTCGATTAACTTCTGATGACGTCTTTGCATCGAACAATCACGCTCACCAATATGCACCACATTGCCAAACGAATCACCAATCACTTGTACTTCAATATGACGAGGATTTTTGATGTATTTTTCCATGTAAAGTGTGCCATCACCAAATGCACTCAGTGCTTCACTTTCAGCGGCAAGAAACGATTTTTCCAAATCTTCCATTTTCTCAACCACGCGCATACCACGTCCACCGCCACCTGCACTGGCTTTAACGATCACGGGAAGCCCAATTTGCTCTGCAAGTTTTTTAGCCTCATTCACATCTTTTAATGCGCCATCGCTTCCTAAAATGACAGGAACACCTGCTTTTTTCATCACTTCTTTGGCTTTTGATTTATCGCTCATTAAAACCATAGAGTCTACAGATGGCCCAATAAATTTAATATTATGATGTTGACAAATCTCCACAAAGGTTTGATTCTCACTTAAAAAACCGTATCCTGGGAAAATAGCATCACACCCACTAATTTCTGCAGCACTGATGATAGAAGGAATACTCAAGTAACTCTCACTCGATTTAGCACCTCCAATGCAAATACTCGCATCGGCATGTTGAAGGTAAAGCGCATCTTTATCCGCCGTTGAATAGACCGCAATGGCTTGCTTCCCCATCTCTTTGATGGTTCTTATTGCACGAAGAGCGATTTCACCGCGGTTGGCAACAAGAATTTTCTCAATCTTCATTAAACTTTCTCCACCATGAAGATTGGCATATCAAACTCAACGGGTTGTCCATCTGCAACTAAAATATCTAAGATTTTGCAGTCAAACTCTGCTTCAATTTCATTCATAATTTTCATTGCTTCAATAATTCCAATAGGCTGCCCCTTACGAATCACATCGCCGACTTTTGCAAACGCAGTAGCCCCTGGAGCTGGAGATTTATAAAATGTTCCTACCATAGGAGATTTGATGCTTAATCCAGCAGGTGCCGCATTAACACTGGCTTCTCCACTGCTAAGAGGTACAGAGCTTGCTACAGGCGCTGAAGCTGCCACAGCAGGTGCCATCGGCGCAGATACCATCGATGTACCGTGTACCACAGTAGGCTCAAAACCTTTTTGTAACTCAATACTAAAATCACCCTCTTTGATTTTTAGTTTTGTGATGTCACTTTTATCAAAAAAACGCATTAACTCTCTAATTTCATTTTTATCCATTGAATTCTCCTAATAATTTGCCATTTTTTGGCATAACATAAAGTGTGTTATAATA